>QMXU01000122.1 GCA_003662305.1 Candidatus Hecatellales archaeon | reverse complement strand
CGGCTGAAAAGGTAGATTAGGAACCCTCCGGAACACCTGTTTCACCTTCAACCCTCCTAAGCCTAACCAAGTTCTGCCCTCCCACCTTCACAACTTCGACAAGCTCTTCACGTTTAAGCCTTCTAACCATCCTCCAAACCGTGGTTTTAGGCAGCTTGAAGTATTCCCTGACCTCCGACTCGAAGGCTTCCCCTCCCCTCTCACCCAAGAAGACGATGAGCTCCCGGTCTTCAGCTCTAAGATAGGGTCTCCCCTTAAGCAGCTTTTCCACGTTGACAGGCTTCCTAACGGTTTGAGCTGGCGGTGGAGGCTGGGTTCTCCTCTTCAAAAACAGGTAGGCTAGAAAGGCGAAGGCTGTTAGTCCAGCGCCTATCAAGCCCATGTGAAGCGGCGTAGAATATGCTGGCTCCTCTGCAGCCTCCAATTCGAAGTAGTATGATATGGTGACGGTGCCAGGAGGCATTTTAACGGTAAGCCCGTTCTCAGAGGCTGAAAAGGCTTCAGGAACCATGTTTACCTCCACCACAACCGTGTTGGAAGGGAAAAGGATTTCCACCGTGGTTGGAGTGGAGAAGCTTAAAGTCCAAAGCCTCCCCTCCTTAGAAGTTAAGTCTTGGGTTGAATAGGAAACTTTAACGGCTTCCGAGCCTAAGCTGTCAACTATAACTGATTTCTCCTCTAAAGTGAAGTTTAACGGGACTCCTGCTTCATCCGTAATCATGATATGGTCCGGTGTTCCGAAAAGCGGAAGTCTAACCCTGGCTGAGCTGCTGGAAACAGAAGCCGTATACTCAACTTCCACAACGCCATCACAGTAAACGGTGAACGCGGCTTCCCCCAGCATGGTAGGGTTGGAAACAGCGTAGGCCGCCGTTAGCAGGGGGAGTAAAGCGAAAACCGTGAAAAATCGGCCGGTTTCTTTCACCCCTAGCCTCCCCAATGCCTGTCACCATAAGTATGTTAAAAAAGTTTTTATGGAGGTTGGCTATAGTTCTGGTTAAGGAGGTATTTGGATGGATAATCCATCCATTAGATTAACGAAAATATCAACCCTATCCATCATAATGCTACTAGCTCTATCCTGTCTCCTAGTACTTCATACAACCCCAGCATCAGCACAAGGGCAAATCAGTGTAACCGTGAGGGTGGAAAAACCGGATAAGCCTCTATGCCAGGAAACGGTAACGCTGACAGGAGGCTTCACCAAGGACGGTAAAAACTTCAATAAGCCCTGCCCGCTTGAAGCTCTTGACAGGGCAGCTGCAAGCGGAGGCTTCACTTATACTGCAACCTGGTATGCAACATCCACACCCCAAGACTACTTCATCACCAACATAACGGTGGGAGGAGATTCTATCAGCAATATCGGATACTGTGTAAGCGGAGTTTGGCCTGCCTACGGCGTGGGATACGGCTGGATTAACTGTTGTCCAGACCTACAGGACGGCGATGAAATCGTATTCTACGATGTGGGTGCAGGCTGGGTTTTCCCCTCAAAAATCTTGAAGATAAACGTCGATAATACTGAAATACTCAGAGAGGATAGCATCACCATAACCGCCTATGAAGCTAACATTTTATGGCAGCAGTTTAAAACAAGCCCGCCCTACGATAACCCTTGGCCTAACGTTTCATGGACTGCCTCCCAAGGCGCAAAAGTCTTCGTAGACGGTCAATATGCGGGAATAACGACCGACAGCAATGGTAAGGCGACTATTTCAGGGCTTTCCCTTGGAATCCATGAAATATACGTTGAGAAGTCAAATTCCATCCGAAGTGCAAGGGTCAGCGTAACTGTGAATGCTTACGCAGGTTACAGTGAAACCCAGATTGAAGCTTTAAACACGGCTAAAAGCGTGGTGTCCTCCTCTGGGAATGTGGTTGAAGCCTACGAGCTTCTGGTTGAAAACAGTATAATCAGCAGCAGCCTTCCAGCGTTCTCCCCATCTCTCTACGAGAAGCTAACTGAAATCTATGGTCCCAACCTAGAGCGGTATCCCACCTTCGAAGGCAGAATTCAACTCTTATACTCGATGGGTATAGAAACCCTAAGCTAGCCTCCCCTCCACCTCAGGCAGGACTAGAGAGGGATGGGAAACCTAAAACTGCTTGAAAGAAGGTTTCCAGCAGGGCTTTTCCTAGCCCTCTCCCTCCTTTTCCTGCTGCTTCCTTTAGCCTCCCCCTTCAGAAACCCTCTGGGCTTCCAGGTTTCAACAACTCTAACGGTGCTTTCACTGGTAGTAGGGTTTCTCCTGCTTTCAGGGGCAACCGTCAGAAGCGTCAAATGGGTAGCCCTAGTCTCGATTCTAGGCTCCCTTTCAGCCGTTTTAAGAATACCCTTTGCAGCCATCCCCAGCGTTCAACCATGCACCTTCCTTATAATCTGCTCAGGCTACGTTCTGGGGCCAGCAGCAGGCTTCCTCGTCGGAACCCTTACGACCTTGGTTTCGAATATGGCTTTAGGCCACGGCATATGGTCGCTCTACCAGATTCTAGGCTGGGGGCTTGCAGGAGCCCTAGCACCAGCCCTAAGAAGGCTGACCAAAAACGCCAGCAGCCTTAGAACTGCACTGATAATTTTCGGCTTTGCCTGGGGCTACGTTTTCGGCTTGATAACTAATCTTTCCTTCTGGGTTTACTTCTTCAATCCGAGCCTTGAAAGCTTCATTGCGGTTCAGCTTGCAAGCGTATGGTTTGACACGGTCCACGCCATAAACAACGCGGTTCTGCTGGGCCTGCTAGGGCCTAAAACCATAGGCCTCCTTGAAGGCGTGCTCTGGGGTAAAAACAGGTTTAACTAGTTTCCATGCGGATACTTCTTTTGGCTGGAAGGGGCCTGTCTTGAAGCGTACAGGCATGATGGAGCTTAGACTCCACTACGGCTCAACTCCGAGATGGCTATTCACCCGCATGGTTAAGCTTGGAAGAGGAATCTTCAAGGTTATGGCAGACGAGTTCGGGCCCAGGGAAGTTTTAAGAAGGCTTTCAGACCCCCTATTCTTTCAGGCTCTCTCCAACGTTTTAGGCTTCGACTGGGATTCCAGCGGCTCCACCACCGTGACCTGCGGAGTCCTAAGGGAAGTCTTCAACCTGGAAGACTTAGGTTTAAAAATGGCTGGAGGAAAAGGCGAAGCCTCCAAGAGAACCCTTGAAGAGGTTGAAAGCCTGAGCGAAAAATTCAATTTTTCAGCTTGGAAGGTTGAAAGGCTTAAGTATGCCAGCAGGATGACAGCTAAAGTTGACAACGTCGCCATCCAGGCAGGCTATCAACTCTACCATCATGCCTTGTTCCTATCTGAGGATGGAAGCTGGGCTGTGGTTCAGCAGGGCTTAAACCCTGAAGCACGGGCTGCCCGACGATACCACTGGCTGAGCGAAAACCTCAGAAGCTTCGTGGAGGAGCCTCACACAGGCATCATAGGCGATAAAACCCACCGCTGCGTGCTGGACATGACGGCTAAGGAAAGCGGGGAAGCTAGGAAAACCTGTGTAGACCTAGTTGCCGACAATCCTTTCAGAACGGTTATGCCCTACGTGGCTTCAAGCCTGCCCAATCAGCCTACCCTAGCCCGCTGGGTGTCAGGCTCGGAAGCCCAAAGCTACACCATAATTCCTGTGAGGGTGAACTGGGAGGCGCTGAAAAGGGCTTACGAGTTTAAGCCGGACTCCTT
>QMXU01000121.1 GCA_003662305.1 Candidatus Hecatellales archaeon | reverse complement strand
GTGGCGCTGGAGGTGGAGGTGCTTCAACTGGTGCTCCGGCTGTGGGTCTAGCTAGGGGCGGAGCCGGGGGTGCTGGAGGAGCCCCCTCACCAAATGACGGCGCAACCGGAGGCCCTAGGGCTCCAAGCATCTGTTTAAGCTCCTCAGGTGTGCGGAGTAGGGCTTCAGCTACCTTGCTGCCGTCTCCCAACTTTAGGCCTTCCACCAGCTTGTCCACGCTTTCACGTAGCTCCAGGGCGTCGGAGGGCTTCATGTCTAACACCTGCAATAAGTTGAAGAGTCCCCATGGGATGAGTTCTTTTCTGAGCCTTGTTGGGGTGAGTTTTCCCCATATTCCTAGGCCGGTTACGGTGGCTCCTATGGCGAAGTTCAGTCCCTTGTTCAATAAGCCCTTCGTGAAGAGGTCGAGGAGTAGGCTTGTTCCGGCTCCTATGCCTAGTCCTCCTGCCATGGATGCATAGTCTGCAGTGGGTATCTCTGCCTGTCTGGCGAAGTATTCTAGGGCGGGATCTAGCCAGCTTGTGAGTGTGAACTGGCCTGGTCTCGGTGGCACAGCTGCCATGATTTTGTCACCTCAACGAGGCTACAGCTGGTTGCTGACCAGTTCCCAGCACCACTTCTTCATGAGGTCGCCTGTTACCTTCTTGTGCTCCGCAAACTTGCCCTTCAGCCTTATGAGCTTGTACCGCTTAGCCAGAAGCTTCCAGGCTACGTGGCTGGCCACGCCGATCAGTATGTGAATGGTGTTCCAGTCCACGTGGACTATTCTGGGCACGTAGACCCTTGGGGTCTGTTTTCCTATGCCCACGGCTTCAGCGGCTGCCATTACGGCTGTGGGTGTGACTTCTGCTGCCATATTTATTCACCATCTATGTATCCATAGGAGTAAACTTCTTTTAAAGGTTTCCCCTATTCTATGGCGGGGAATGCGAAATGAGTTGGGGTTGGAACCCTGTGAAAGAGAACGACTTCGCTGTCTTGTACGATGCGGGTGACTTCTGGGTGGTAGAAGACAAGACCAGAAGACACATGCCCATCAAGTTTCAGGGTCACACGTGGACCGTGCTGAACATGTACGTGGACTTCGCTGAGGACGAGGAGGGAATGTGGCTGCCCGTGAGAAGCTACTACCCAAAAGCCCAGTTCAAATACCAGCAGGTTCTCAGCGCCTACCGATCCCTCACGGCGAAGAGGAGGAGGCAGTTCAGAGAGTTGAAGCGAGCTATGAAAGCCAAGGAGAGCGAACTCTATGGTTAACCATAAAGCTGAGTGGGAGGTTGAGCTGGAGAAGCTTACGAAACCAGCGCCCAAAGAAACCAGAGCGGACCGGACGCTCCCTACTGAAAAGCTGCTGGAGTTTCTAGGGGACATCGAGAAGGCGGCCGCGAAAGCGAAGAGCTACTTAGCCACTGGCATGTCCGTGGAGATGAGGACGGAGCTGGACAAGCTGCGAGCGTTGTTGAAGGTGTTGGAAAAGCACTCACCAGTGTCAGTTGATGTCGTTGCTTCGTTGCTCAAGGCTGGAGTCAGCGAAAAGATATTGAGGGAAATCTACGGAGCAACCGAAGAAGATATTCAAAAGGCGAAAAGACTTCTAGAGGAGGCGGAGAAGAGCCCGCTAGGCGAGCGTTCCAAGTCCATTGTTCCCGCAGAAGAATGGAGAAAGATGACAAATGAATTTATCCTTAAAAGCGTGGAAATCGCCACGAGAATTCTAAAAGGCAGAACATTAACGGAAGACGAGAAAAGGTTCGCAGCCGAACTCTCAAAATATCTGATTAGCCTAGCCACTGGTGGAGACTCATCTTCACGGGTCGAGCAAGGCGGCGGAAGCGAGCTTGGAACCGAGCAGAAGAACAGTTCGGATCCACTAGTCATCAGGGATTACGAGAGGGAAGGAGTGAAGAGGATTCCTCTGTAGGTGGCTTGTTTTGGGAGTAACCCTGCACTTTGATTTGATGACTGACAGCCAAGCCAAGGTTGAAGCCATCAGGCGGAAGTGGGAAGAACGCTACATGCCGGAGCTGGACTTGGGGCACATAAAACACAGGTATGTGAGCATTGAGGGCACGGGAACGTTTATGCTCAATCGAATGGAAGTTAAGATGCGATATTTAGGCGTCAAAACCGTGGCTGATCTGGAGAGGCTGGTTAGAGAGGGAAAAATCAAGATTCTGAACCGCATTCCAACAGTCCATGAGTACGCTAACCTCGTTGAGCCCGGCGTGAATCTAATCGTGGCTGAGAGACCCTTCGGTGAGGATTTCATCAGTTTTCTCAAGCGCTACAGAGGAGACATCTCCACGTGGCGCGTCCTCTGGCTCTATCCTTCAACGGTTACGCGCGTACCTCAATGGGGCGTGGAAGGCAAGGACTACATTACGGTTCACTACAAGGGCTTCGTGGACACTCCTGAAACAACAGAGTCATTCGCAGTCTACTTTGTGGAGCTTTCCCCCAGAAAGCTCTACGCCACAGACTTCATCAAGACTCAGGCCTTCACAGACGAGGAGGTTGAGCCTTGTAGTCGAGTTCACATGCTGATATGCGACTTCCTAAAGGACGTTGAAGGCGAGGGCTTGGCAAAGGTTCACGTGAAGGATGAAGGGGACTTCTACAGTACCGGAGACGTCAACAAGCTTTTGGAAAGCTTCGGCGCCACAGCCGCCTTGATAGGGAAGATCACTAGAACGCTCAGAGGAAAGGGTTCACAGCCAAGTCTAAGTAGCGGCGGAAGCGAACACCACTCACCAAAGGACGTACACAGCTCGCTAGCCGGTTTCACCATTGAGGGAGGAACGCTCAAAGCCTTGGTGTCCGCCTACTCTGCCATCCAAGACGAGTTCTGCTGGCTTTTCACCCGCAGGGAGATGGAGGCGAGAGCCTTAGATCTTAACCACGTCGCCCTCATCGAGCTGAGGCTCTTTCCAGCGGATTACAAAAGTGAAGTGGATCACCTCTGGGTTTTCGGCTCCGTTGAGCAGCTGAAAAAAGTTGCTGCAAGGTTCAAGAAAAGAGAAAAGGTCCAGGTTGAAGTCAGGGAGGACAACAACCTTTACGTCGGCCCCTTCAAGACTGGAAGCGTGGTTAAGGAAGAAGAAGTCTTCGAGGATTTCAAGCCTCCACTAATAAAGATCAAGCCAGACGCCCGCTTAACCGTGGTAACCGCCGACTTCAGACGCATAGTGAAGCGTGCCGCTGAAGAAAAGGTTCGAAACTACTGGACTGAGGACGCATATGAGAACATAGGGATAAGAGTGAAGGATCATGAAGCAACCATCCTCTTCTTCAACAAGAAAGTCAGCCGCATGAACCTGAAGGGCTACGAGCCCTGGGTCTTAAACATCGAGGGCGAGGGGATGAGCACCTACTCTCTTCAACTCTTTGCCTCTCTTCTCGTATGGGGCCTAACGGAAACTGTTGACATAGGCTTCCAGAACGAGGGTGTTCTGCAGCTAACATACACGGGAAACGACTTCTCCGTCAATTATTGGCTGGCTCCAAAATTGGACCCCGAAACGGGAAAGATACTGCCACGGTTCCTCGAGGCCTTAGCCAAGCCACCACCGGTTAGGAAGCGACTCTGGGTTCTGCGGGAGGAAGAAATCAAGCTCTTGGAGAAGACTGTGAGAGCCATAGGCGACGTTTGCAGGGCTGAAAAGCTTAACATG
>QMXU01000120.1 GCA_003662305.1 Candidatus Hecatellales archaeon | reverse complement strand
CAGGCCTCTTGGCCCGGGGTATTCCAGGCGTTTGGTCAAGGAGGCTGCTGGTAGTTTTAACCACCATCGTTCTAATTGTTTCCTCGCTTCTGCTCCTGTGGAGAGGCCCCTACACTTATACTCTCCCAGAGTTCTGGGACGAGGTTATAGTGGTTTTAGACTTCGTTCTGCTTTTTTATTTCCTCTATCTGGGTTTCAGGATTAGGCATCCGCTTGTGGTTGTTTTAACTTTGCTCCAGCTGGTTCCCCTCGCCTACTTTGAGGCTTCTCTCCCGGTTATCCATGTGGAGCCTACGCTTGCCATAGACTTCCTATCCATCATCATGTGCCTAATCATCTGTGTTATAGGCTCTCTCATCTGCGTTTACGCTTTAAGCTATATGGACGAGCATGAGGAGCACCTGCACCTGGCCAAAACCAGGCAGCCCAGATTCTTCCTTTACATGCTGCTCTTCCTCGGAGCCATGAACGGGCTGGTCTTCGCCAACAACCTTTACTGGCTCTACTTCTTCTGGGAGGTTACCACGCTATGCTGCTTCCAGCTTATCAGGCATGATGGAACCCCGCAGGCGGAGAGAAATGCTGCCCTGGCCCTATGGATGGGCCTCATAGGCGGAGTAGCCTTCATCGCCAGCCTTTTTATCAGCTACTACCAGGTTGGAAGCCTAGGCCTCAACAGTCTGATGTCCGCGCAGCCTGCTGCCATGATTCTTTTAGCCTTCGCCTGCCTGGCTTTGGCAGCCTTCACCAAGTCCGCTCAGGTTCCCTTCCACAGCTGGCTTCTAGGTGCAATGGTGGCTCCCACCCCTGTTTCCGCCCTTCTCCACTCCAGCACCATGGTTAAGGCAGGCGTATACCTGGTGCTCAGGATTGCTCCAGCCCTTCAGGGTACAGCTTTAACTTCGGCTGTAGCCTTCGTGGGAGGGCTGAGCTTCCTGGTTACCGCGGTTCTCGCCATAAGCCAGAGGGAGTCTAAGCGTATCCTCGCCTATTCAACCATTGGAAACCTCGGACTCATCATCCTCTGCGCCGGAGTTAACACGCCTCTGTCCATGGTTGCCGCCCTGCTTTTACTGGTTTTCCACGCCATGTCTAAGGGGCTTCTCTTCCTCGGTGCCGGAATAGTTGAAAACAGGGTTTACAGCCGGAACATCGAGGACTGGGAGGGGCTTATCGCAAGGTTCCCCCTGATTTCAGCCATCATGCTGATAGGCATGTTCACCATGTTTCTCCCGCCCTCCGGAATGCTTTTGGCCAAGTGGGTAACCTTGGAGGCTGTAGCCTCCTCTCCAGCCCATTGGGCTATAACTCTCATAACAATCCTCGCGGTTGGAAGCGCGGCTACAACCCTCTTCTGGTCGAAGTGGATGGCTCACCTGCTCTTCCACTCGTCCACAGCTGAAAGGGCTAAGCGGGAGAAGCTTCAGTTTCCATACCTGGCTTCAACCGTCACCATAACTGCGCTGGACATAGCTGTAAGCGTTATAGCCGCGGTTCTGGTTGCAGCTTTGGTGCTTCCAACGGTTAAGCCGTGGTACGCGGTTGAACTGTCCCTGCCGCTTCTAAACCTTTCAACGGGGATAGGTGCATTCCCCATATGGCCGCTTTTCCTAGTTATGGCGGTGGCCTTCGCCCTCGCGCTGATGGTTTTCAAGGCTAAAGGTGGAAGAATAGTTTCACCCTACATGTGCGGGGAGAACGTTGAAGGCGCCCCCACCTCCTTCCGCTCCACGGCAGACCTAGAATTCAACTTTGACGCTTCAGGCATGTTCTTTGACAGAGCGCTGGGAGAGCCTAAAACCAACAGGTATGTGACCGCGGTTGGAATCCTCCTAACGGTTATGGTTTTCGCCTTGGCTTTGGTGGTATAAGATGGATGGATGGCTTGTCAGCCTCACGGTTGCCGTCGGACTTGTGGTAGCCGCCCCCTTCATAGGGGGAATTCTAAGCGGGATAGACCGGAAGCTCACGGCGAGAATGCAGAACAGGGTTGGCCCCCCAATAATTCAGCCCTTCTACGACCTGCTGAAGCTCTGGGGGAAGGAAAGCTTTGTGGCAAGCCGCTTCCAAGCTCTGCTGGCTTTCTCCTTCACGGCTTTCTCGGTGGTAGCCTTCACCCTGCTGGTCCTAGCCCAAGACCTCCTGCTCATAGTGTTCGTCATCTCGCTGGCTGACGTCTGCCTGGTTCTTGGAAGCTACTGTGGAAGGTCTCCCTACAGCTATCTTGGGGGGAGAAGGGAGCTACTTCAAATGCTCGCCTACGAGCCCATCCTGATACTTGCCATCGTAAACATTTACGCGGCTACGGGAAGCTTCATGGTTGAAGGCGTTTTCAGGCTTGGCTTCCCGCTGGTAATCCTGCTGCCAGGAGTTTTCCTAGCCCTCCTCATAGCCCTGCCCATCGAAGCCAGAAAGTCCCCCTTCGACATTTCAGCCAGCCACCACGCCCACCAGGAAATAGTCCGAGGAGTCTTCACGGAGTTTTCAGGCTTCTCCCTGGCTCTCATAGAGTTCGGCCACTGGTTTAAGCTGATTTTCTACCTTGCCCTCCTCGCGCTTTTCTGGGTGCCGTTCCTCTGGTTGGGAGCTGTTCTCGCCTTCATCTTCTACTTCATAATTATGGTTGTGGACAATATTTTTCCCAGGCTCACTTGGACGCTTATGTTGAAGGTTGTCTGGCTGGCAGGTTTCATCCTCACGGTTTCAAATCTCACCGCTTTAGCACTGCTGGGAGTTGGTTTGGCATGGGCGTAATGGCGAAGTCCAGAGCTAAGTCTCCCTGGATACTTCACGTTAACTGCGGAAGTTGCAACGGCTGCGACATAGAAATCTTGGCATGTCTGACTCCAAGGTTTGATGTGGAAAGGTTTGGAATGCTCCACATGGGAAACCCTAAGCACGCCGACATCCTGCTTATAACAGGGCCTGCCAACCGCAGGAATGCCCGGGTGCTTAAAACCCTGTACGAGCAGACGCCTGAGCCGAAGGTTGTGGTAGCCATAGGAACCTGCGCCTGCACCGGAGGCATATTCCACAACTGCCCTAACGTGCTGGGAGGAGTTGACAAGGTTATCCCCATAGACGTCTACGTTCCAGGATGCGCCGCAAGGCCTGAATCCATCATAGACGGCGTGGTTTTGGCCTTGCAGAAGCTTGCGGAAAAGAAGGTGGAGGGGAAAGCCTGATGGCGTCGCAGGTTGTCGAAGTGTCTGTAAGCAAGGCTGAGCTTTTCACGAAAATCTATGAGCTTGCCGCAGCCAAGGCCAGGTTTATAGCCATAACGTGCAAGGACTTGGAAGACCGCTTCGAGGTTATCTACCACTTCGAGGAAGACCTGAAAGTTGTGAACGTTAGGGTTGAAATCGGGAAGAATGAAGTTTTACCCAGCATAACCAGCATATACCCCTGTGCTTTCCTGGCTGAAAACGAGATAAAAGACATGTTTAAAGTGAACTTTGCAGGCTTAAGCCCTGACCTTCAGGGCAGGCTTCTGAAAACGGCTGACGCCACTCAGACCACCCTGCTGAAGCCTGCGGTAGGCGTTCAACCTCCAAAGTTCCGGTTGGAGGCAAGGTGCGCCCAGCAGTGTCCAGCCGGAATAGACATACCTCGCTATGTCAGGCTTATCGCGGAAGGAAAATACGTGGAGTCCCTTCAGACTATTCTTAAGAAGGCTCCTTT
>QMXU01000119.1 GCA_003662305.1 Candidatus Hecatellales archaeon | reverse complement strand
GTAATCATACTGGAGAGGGGGAGGAGGCCTGGCGATAAGAACGTGGGAGGAGAGCTTCTAACCCAAGACGTCTTCCACCTTTTCCCTTGGATGAGGGAGGGCCCCGTTGAAAGGCCCATAACACGCTGGTCTTTCCACTTCTACCATGAGGATGGAAGGCTGGTGGAGGCTGGATTAAGCCGAAGCCGTCCTTACGGGTACACCGTGCACAGGCCAGCCTGGGACTTCTGGGTTTCAAAGGCAGCCGTTGAGGCAGGAGCAAAACTGGAAACCGCTAGGCTGGTTGAAAAAGTGCTCTTTAACGGTGAAGGCTTCGCCGTCGGGGTTGAAACCTCGCGGGGAGAGAAATTCTACGGCTCCGTGATCGTTGGAGCTGACGGAGTGAACTCGGTGGTGGCTAGGGATTCCGGTCTACGGGGGAAATGGCCTCCTGAATCCTTAGCCTTGGCTGTAAAGCATACTTACAGGCTTGGGGAGAAACGGGTTTCGGAGAGGTTCACCCGTGGAGGAGCCTGCGAGGCTGTCGTAGTGCTTGATGGCAGGATACCCAACGGCTACGGCTGGGTTTTCCCTTCAAGGAGAAACGTGGCGGTAGGGGTAGGTGTAACCGTTGACAGGCCGGAGAAGCCTCCAGCCGCCTACCTCAAGAAAATGCTGAAGCTCCCCCCGGTTCAGGAGAGGATTAAGGGGGGCAGGCTTGCGGAAAGGTCAGCTCGCACCCTGCCTGTGGGGGCACCTGCAGAGAAAACTTTTGGGGACGGCTTGCTTCTGGTGGGGGATGCTGCAGGGTTCACCTGCCCCATGGAGGGAGCCGGGTATGAGGCTGCAGCCTACAGTGGGAGGCTGGCGGCTGAAGTTGCCTGTGAAGCCTTGGGCAGGGGAGACGTTTCAGCTGAAGCCCTGTCCTCCTATGAGAAACGCTGGCGTGAAAGCTGGATAGGGGTGAACCTAGATTTCGGAAGGGAAATTCAAAAGCTTATCGTCGAGGAGATGGGGATCGAGAGGTTTAACAGGTTTCTCTACGGCTTTCTGGCTTCTGCGACGAAGCATGGAAGCTTTCCTGGCTTAAGCCACCGTGAAGCTTTCCTGAAGTTCGTGGAGGAGAACAGCGAGCTTCTAGCAGTTTTAGGGGGGAAGCTTTTAGGTTTTCTAAAGCTTTAAGGATTACCGCTGTACTTCCATGTTGGCAGGCTTCTGGGAGAGCTTTGGAATGAGACTTTCAGAGGCTTTAAGGCTGGCGGAGCGGATGCTGGCTGAGCATAGGCTATGCGACAGCTGCCTTGGAAGACAGTTTGCAACCCTCGGCTACGGGCTTTCAAACAGGGAGCGGGGGGAATCCCTGAAGGTAACCCTCCTGCTGGAAGCCTGCCTTAAAGCCGAGGAGGGACGTAGGAAAGCCCTTGAAACCGTTAGAACCCTAGCTGCAAACGGAGGGCTTAAAGCCGCGGAGCAAACGCTTGAAAAGCTGGGGCTGAAGGTTGAAGCGGAAAGGAAGCCATGTGAAATCTGCGAGGACAGGCTTTCCGAGGTTGAAGAGCTTGGCAGGATGGCTGTGGAAGAGCTTGAACCCTACGAGTATGAAAGCTTCCTTGTGGGAGCCAGGATTCCGGCTAGGATAGTTGAGGTGGAAGACGAGCTTAGAGGATGCTACAGCATATCTTGGGGGGAAAACATTAAGGGCGAATTCACCCGTGAGGTTGGGAAGGTTATAGCCAGGCTGACGGGGAAACGTGTTGAATTTAAAAACCCGGATGTCATCGTTACAATTTCACCTTACAGCAGCCAGCGGAAGGTCGCCGTTAAGGCGAACCCCATCTTCGTGGAGGGAAGATACCGGAAGCTCGTGTCAGGGATACCTCAAGCCAGATGGCTCTGCGGGAAATGCCGTGGGAAAGGATGTAAAGCCTGCAACTGGACGGGGAGAAAATATCCGGAGTCCGTTCAAGAAATCATCGAGAAGCCGTTTCTGGCTCAAACCTTAGGCGACGAAGCCGACTTCCACGCGGGGGGAAGAGAGGATATCGACGCGAAGGTTCTGGGGACAGGCAGACCCTTCGTAATTGAAATTAAAAATCCTCGGCGGAGAACCTTGGACCTTCGGAAAATAGCTGAGGAGATAAACTCCAGCGGGAAGGTTGAGGTTGAAGGCTTGAAAATGGCTGGTAAGGAGGCTGTGGCGAAGGTTAAGGCTGCGGAAGCCTACACCAAAACCTACCAGATCCTGGTTGAATCGGACAAGCCTATAACGCTCAGAGAGCTGAGGAAGCTTGAGGAATTCTTCACGGAGAGAAGGATAAGCCAGTGGACTCCTCGGAGGGTTCTCCACCGTAGGGCTGACAGGGAAAGGGTGAAAACCGTCTATAAGGTTGAAGCCAAACGGGTTTCAAGGAAGCGTTTCGAGGCTTCAGTTAAATGTCAGGGAGGCTTATACGTTAAGGAGCTGGTAGACGGGGATGAAGGGAGAACCAAGCCTAGCATGTCCGAGGTTCTCGGGAAAAAGTTAAAATGTATATCTTTAACGGTATTGAAAGTGGAGGAGGAAAGGGTAGGAGGAGGCCATGACTAAGCCTTCTAAGGGCTATAGGCGGAGTACAAGGCAGCTGCTCAGGAAGAAGCCTAGGGAGCGGGGGCTTAAACCGTTAGGGTATATGCTCATCGAGTACAAGGTGGGGGAGAAAGTGGTGGTAGACATAGACCCCAGCATCCATAAGGGGCAGCCTCACCGTCGATACCACGGGAAAATCGGAACCATCGTGGATAAGCGTGGAAGGGCGTACATCGTAAACGTTAAGGTAGGCGGGAAAACCAAGCAGATAATAGCCCTACCCGAACATTTAAGAAGGTTCAGCTAGGATAGGCTTATTTGGAGGAGCTTCCATGCCTGTTAAAATTTTGGAGGGTAAACCTATCCCAGTGGCGAAGGTGAAGGAGATACTGGCAGGCTTAGACCGGGAGCTAAGCCAGCTTCAGAGGAAAACCTTCGAGTACAGTCAAACGTTCTCCAAGATGGACGCCAAGCAGGCTGAAGAGCTTATCAAGGTTTTAACGGGAGAATTTGAGCTTGAAATGGCTGAGGCTGTTCAAATCGTGAACTGTATGCCCGAGTCCTTAGAGGAGCTGCGGGTTTTCTTTCCGAGACATCGAATGGTGCCAACGGAAAAGCTTGAAGAAATTTTAAAGCTTCTGGAGAAGTATAGGGAAAAGTAGGCTGAAAGCCGGCTACGTTAGGTTTTATATGTTTTATGAGGCGTAATTTTAAAAAGGGTTGAGAGGAAACGGGAATGATTAAACGCCGCTACGAGGAGGCTGCCTACGTTTTAGACTTCCTCCCCGAAGGAAGAGTGCGGAGGAAAGGGGAGTTCGTAGCTGAGCCCATAGCCCAGCTTGTAGGCGAAGACTTTTTCACGCTTCTGGAGGCAACTGTTAAGCCTGGTGTAACCGTTCAACTTCACGAGAGAGTTTACATTGGAAAGGAAGGCAGGGAGAAAATAGACAGGATTCTGGGGAGAGTAAGCTATGAGGAGCTTACAGCGACAGCTAAAAGCGAGCTTCCAGCCGTAGTTGAGAAAATCGTCAGAAGCCACGAGCAACGGTTCATAGGCTTCTTTAACACAGCCCGGCCTATAACGCCTAAAATGCATGCTTTCGAGCTGTTACCTGGGATAGGTAAAAAATTCATGTGGCAGATTGTAGGTGAAAGAGAAAAGAAAAGC
>QMXU01000118.1 GCA_003662305.1 Candidatus Hecatellales archaeon | reverse complement strand
TTCGGTGTTTGGTGATGATGCAAAAGACCGGCAAAAAAGCGTTGAAACCTTTACGCAGTATATTGTTAATGTTAATTATAACTGTAATTCTAATTGCAATTCAGTTTTTCCTTCCCCCATACTACCGTTTTCTTCTTACAGTAATATTTGTTTACGGAATATTCGCCGTAGGATTAGACCTCCTCATAGGGTATACGGGGCTCCTTAGCTTTGGTCACGCCTTATTCTTCGGTATAGGAGCCTTCTTCTTCGCATTTTTCACTAAGATATCCGGTTTCTGGCCTTCTCTGGCTGTTGGAGTTATAATTGCCACGCTTACAGCGGCTGGTGTGGGAGCAATAAGCATAAGAACTAGGGGTGTATACTTTGCTGTGCTCACCTTCATTTTTGCCTATGTCGCCTTCTACATAGCTCTTGACCCGAGTATGTATTACATTACTGGATGTAGCGACGGTTTCAACTTTACACCTCCCCCAGTAAGCTTTGGAATATTTGAAGCTCAATACAACCCTGTGACCCTTTACTATCTTGCTCTCGTGTTACTATTAGTAAGCTATTTTGTATGCCGTACAATAGTTAATTCACCTCTTGGAAGAGTTATGCTGGCTGTCAGGGAGAACGAGACTAGAGCGAGGTGCTTAGGCTATAATACGGCGGTTGTTAAGTTCGCTGCATTCATGTTTTCAGGCTTATTCGCAGGGTTAAGCGGAAGTCTTTTCGCCTATGTTTACCACTATGTTAATGCTCATATGCTTGAGCTTTCAGTATCTGCAAACGCGGTTGTGTGGGTGCTCCTTGGAGGTGCTGGTACACTTGCTGGCCCCCTGCTTGGAGCAGGTATAGTTACCCTTTTCACGGATTACGTAATGACTCATGTAGGTGAATACCACCTAATTTTGCTGGGAATACTTTTAATATTTGTGATTGTTTTTCTGCCTAGAGGTATAATGGGCTCCATTAAGGTGAGTCGTCTTTGGCGGAGAACCTGATTCTACGAACTGAGAGGCTTACTAAAGCTTTCGGAGGTTTACTAGCTGTAAACAACGTGGATATTGCTATTCCTAAAGGTGAGCTTAGAGCCATTATAGGTCCAAACGGGGCGGGTAAAACTACCTTCCTTTCAATGGTTATGGGCATGTTGAAGCCTACTGCAGGTAAAATCTACTTTAAAGATAAGGACATCACAGGGCTTCCACCCCACAAGGTATTCCGCTTAGGCATATCAACAACTTTCCAAGTAACCAGCATATTCCCTGACTTAAGTGTTTACGAGAACGTTTGGGTAGCAGCTCAATCCCGTTGTAAGGGTAGAATGAACCCTCTGATTCACCATAGGCGGCTTAAGGAAGCTGAAAGTAAGGTTGAACAGGTTTTAAAGCAGTTGAATCTAAGCCATATGGCCGATGAGTCTGCTGGGAGCTTATCTCATGGAGACCAGAGAGTTCTTGAGATATGTATAGCCTTGGCAACTAGCCCCGAACTTCTCCTCCTCGACGAGCCGACAAGTGGGATGAGTCCTAAGGAAGCCAGTGAAATGGCTAAGCTCATAAAGTCCATACGTAAAGAAGTAAACATTATTCTTGTAGAACATAACATGGATGTGGTTATGGGGGTAGCGGACAAAATTACTGTTTTTGATAAAGGTATGATTTTAGCTGAAGGTTCACCTAAAGACATAAGTAGCAACAAAAGGGTTCAGAAAGTTTATTTGGGGGAGAGGTAGGATGCTTGAAGTCCAAGACATCCACACTTACTATGGTAAAAGCCATGTCCTACACGGGATAAGTTTCAAAATTGAAACGGGTGAAATACTTGGTATTTTAGGGCGGAACGGTGTAGGCAAAACTACCACCATAAGAAGTATTATCGGCTTAACTCCTCCAAGGGAAGGGAAGATAATCTTCGATGGAAAAGATATAACCCGCATGCCAGCCTATAAGAGAGCCCGATTAGGCATTTCACTTGTCCCTCAGGGTAGAAACCTGTTCCCCCGCTTGTCAGTCCGCGAAAACCTTGAAACCGGAGTTATAAAGAAACTTACGGAGGAAGACTTAAACAGGGTTTTAAGTATTCTTCCGGTTTTGGGTGAACGATTAAACCAGAAGGCTGGCACTCTTAGTGGTGGCGAGCAACAGATGCTAGCCATAGGTAGGGCCCTCGTGTCGAATCCCATACTGATTCTAATGGATGAACCCTTTGAGGGCTTAATGCCAAAACTAGTTTTGAAGCTTATAGACGTAATTAAGCAGATAAACAAGATGGGTGTATCTGTTCTCATAGTGGAGCAGAGGGTTAAAACCGCCTTGGAAATAAGCCGCCGCATCCTGCTAATGGAGAACGGAATGATAAAGTGGGAGGGGCTTCCCGAAGAGCTGTCTAAGAACCCTGAAGCCTTATACAAATATCTAGGCGTATCCGTGTAGTCTCTTCAGCCTCCCTTTTTCATCCGCCAGCCTGATAAAGGCTTCGCCCCACTTTCTCTATCTTCAGTTTTTTAAGCCTTTCAGAAAGCACGCACCGGCCTCCCCTGTTCCCTCCAAGAGGGTTCTTAGGGGTTCCAAGCCTGAACATGCACCTGGCCATGGCGCTGGCTCCGAGGGCAAGTCCATCCTCAACGAAGACCACCTGCCTGTCAACCTCGTCTTTCCTGTACAGGTCGAGCTTGCTTAGCTTTTCGAGGAAAAGTTTAGGTTTCGCCCCGGTTAGGGCGGCTCTCCCCGTTACGCCTATGGAGGTTTTCCTGTCTATCAAGCCCTGGCTTGAGGCTGTCTCAATTATTCTGCAGGCAACCTTCACCATCGTCAGGTCTATGGCAGCGAAGAGAAACCGTTTCCCATGTTCCCCACAGATTTTCCCTCCGAGCTCTCGAAGCTTTGGAATGTTGCTTCCGTTGTTTCCGATGTCGCACCCTATAAGGTAGACTCCTGCCTCCTTGGCTGCTGAGGGGTTAACCGGAACTGTTCCGAACCTTTCGCATCCCAAAGGTATCTCCGTGATTCTTAAAAGTTTATGGGCTTCCTCGGCGTAGGCTTCAGCTTGGCTCCAGTCAACCTTTCCTTCAGACAGGTTTTCCATGTAGGCTTCAAGGGCTGAACCCTGCTTTCCGTCTACGAGTCCCGCACCTTGGACGAGGGCGTCAGCTATGGCTCCTCCAAGCCCTGCTATGCTTCCGATGGTGTTAGCGTAGGGTATGGCTGAGTCTGTTATTCTGCCTTTAAGCGTTGTGCCGAAGTCGAAGGTTATCACAGGGTTCCTGAAGTCGAAGTCAATCCATTTCGCTCCAACCTTTATGCCCGCCGTTGAAAGCTCAGCCTCCATCTCGTTAGCTATGATCTCGCTTGGGGTCCTGGGCGTGAGGCAGCCGGCAACAGCCCCGTCGAAGGGTACCAGATTCAACTTCGAATACTTCTGAAGCCTCTGCGGAACTTTATCGTGGGATAGGGGGGCAATCATCTTGGAGGGTGGTACCCCCGCTGCAAGGCAGCCCTCGGCTAGGGCGTGAATCATGGCTCCAACCTCTTCCGGCGTTGCGAAGCCTGCTGTAACCCCTGTAGACCTCACCACGAAGTCTAGGTCACTATCCTTGCTTATTTCAGCCGTGGCCATAGACTCTGTTATGACTTCGCTTACAAACTCGGCGACAGAGCTCACGGTCAACTCTTTCTTCCAGAGGGTTTTGCCGAAGACTTCCTCGCCTGGCATGGGCTCCCTGACATCCTTGGTGAGCCTAACGGTTTTCTTAAGCAGGTAGGTTTTACCGTCATCCAGGTTTGTGGCTGAAAGAATGCATTTGGTGGTGGTGTTTCCCAG
>QMXU01000117.1 GCA_003662305.1 Candidatus Hecatellales archaeon | reverse complement strand
GGCTAAAAAGGAAAGGAAAAAGGTTTTTAGAGGGTTTAGCGGTGTTGTAGGATTTTTAGGGAGATTGCTCCTGCTGTGAGGGCTATGGTGAATATTACGAAGGCGCCTGTAGCCGCCATGGTTAATACTGCTGACAGGGTGGCTTCTCCCAGGCCGACTAATGCCAGGCTTGCCAGCCAAGGAAGTATCAGTATCGAGAGCTTGCCAGGTTTAGGCAGACGCTTCCACTTTCGCTTCGCCAGGTAGAGAAACGCCAACGTTATCGGTGTGAAGTAGACTATTCCGATGAGTGAGCTGGCTGTGAGACCTGTTAAAACAATTGCCAGCTCGGGGTTGAAACTGAAAGCAGAGTTCACCATTACGGAGAGCTGCAGAATCTTGAGTAGGGGCAGCAAAACCGGTCTCATCACTGCTTTTAGGGGTTCGTTGGCGGCTATTATGGCTGCGACGGATGGGCTGAAGGAGTAGTACCAGGCGTTGAAGACTTTCATGAACTGGGAGCCTGCGAAGGTTTTGAGGGCAACGTTCTCTCTGAAGCCTCTTAGGAACTGGACTTCGGGGGCAAGCTCAGAGCCGAAAGTCGAAGTCGCAATTATACATCTGGACTCACCCTTCTTTTCGGTTGTGGTTGTGGTTTCGGTTGGTGTTGGTGAGGGTGTGACTGTCGGGGTTGGTGTGGCGGTGGGTGTTGGTGTGGGGGTTTCCGTTTTGGTTGGGGTTGGCGTAACGGTTCTCCCCGTGATGGCGTATATGGATAAGCCGGAGGTTTCAGCTCTATAGTATATGTTTGCAGCGTCTTCATTTACCTTGTAGGTTGGAAGCTTACTCCATTCGCCGTCTTCATATCTTTGGAGGCATATGGACTGCTTGTCAACGTAGTTGGCGTTAATCCAGGATTTTTCGACTTTAAACCCTATGATGGTTTTCGCTATGTCGCTGCTGGAAACGTTTTGGAGGTCTACTTTAAGGTAGCGGTAGACCACTCCGTCCACGTTAACCGTCACGGACGGAGGCTTCTCATCTATTTTTGTAACCGTTATCTGAACGTCGTTTACGCTGTTTTTAACGGAGATTCTTATGATTTCCAAGGGCATGTCTTCCGCCTTTTTGATGGGGACTATCGCCTCCTTTCCAGCCTTGATCTGGGGGATGGAAATCTGAACTTTCCCTTTTGCTATGGTTACCTTCGGCTTGGACGGTGTGGGTGTAGTCGTGGTAGTGGTAGTAGTGGTAGGGGTAGGCGTTGAAACCGCTGGGAAGGTGAAGGTAACCTCCTCCATCAGGCGTGCTGAAGCATCGTAAGCCTTCACGGTCCAAGCGCCTTCAGGACTATCCTCGGAGAAAACATATACGCCTGTTTTGGACCAGTTGCCGTCGGCGTCTGCCTGGGTTTGAGCGATGGCCACCCGGTTCCCGTCAGGGTCGAAGATTTGAATGGTTACCCAGGCGTTGGCTGTGGCTGTTCCGCTAACGTTCAGGCTTTCGCCTGGAGCATAGGCATCCTTGTCCGTGGACACCAGCGGCTGGTTTGGAGCTGTGGAAATCGTGACTTTGGAGGGGTCGGTAGATACGGCGAAGTCCACGGAGGTTTCCACAGTGTTCACGAGTTTACGTTCGAGGAGGTTTTCGTTTCCCCATCCGGTGCTTTCAGCCCAAGCGTAAAGCGTGTATTCGCCTTCGTCTAGGGTTACTGTCCGGGGTCCCTCCTCTGTTCCCTCGAAGGTTAGGCCATCCGACCACACATTTCGCAGGCAGGTTACCTCGTCGGTTACCCATTCTCCTTTAGCACGGTCGTAAACACGATACCAAATAGTATCTAGGTCCACATCCAAATAGTCAATATCCACTTCCACTTCTCCGGGGGAGTAAACTTTGCTTTCAGGAGACACAATAGAGATTTTGGGGGCGACCATGCTGATTCTCTCGGCTTTATAGAACCATCTTCCATGGTCTTCCGCCGTTCCTTCCACACCTTTCACTCCAAGCCGCCATACGATTTTCTTGTCCGGCGTCACCTCAAGCATTTTCGGCCCTTCTTGCAGGTCGGCTCCCCCGGCAATTAGCGTGTTACCGTTCGGAAGCCTATCAGCATCCCTCATTCCTATCATTCTAGGCGGGTGGAACTCCCAGACGATTTCACCGGTTTCCCTGTCTATTTCTACCACCCGCTCTCTTTCACCTCCCCCCTGCAGGGCTACGAGGAGGTTTCCATTGGGGAGAACTTCTGGCTCGTGAGGGCCTTCGCCAAAGCTGGACCAGTCATACGACCAGACAACCTCACCTTCCGGGTTCACCTCAACGGTGAGAGGGAAGTTTCTCAGGTTGATTAGGGTGTTTCCGTTGGGAAGCCTGGTCGCCGCGTTCGTGTGAGTCCATCCTTCATCGTAAATGTCCTTGTAGGGGTCCACATAGAAATGGTCTTTCGCCCGCCAGGACCAGACAACCTCACCTTCACGGTTTATCTCCTTTACATGGATATCGTTCAGCCCGTCTTTGCCTCCGAACACTACGAGAACGTTTCCGTTGGGAAGCCCGTCTACATCATGGGATATCTTCGAGTCTAGGTAAGACCATACAACGTTGCCGTCCCGGTCGATTTCGTAGATGCCGTGGCGGGGAAGCAGGAACAGGATGTCGCCGTTGGGAAGCAGTTCCACATCAAAACCAGGGTTAGTGTAAGCCTTTAAATCCTCTGGGATCGCGTATTCCCAGACAACTTCTCCAAGCATGTTCACCTCGATGACTCTCATGTTTTCAGGGTCATGGTAGTCTGCGAACAGGGTGGTGCCGGTCCACGTAAGCTCAGGGTCGTAGATGTCAACATAGATGTCTGAACTCTCAGAATCCTCGGAAGAAGCTGTCGCTCCAGAGACAGGAGCCATGCATAGTAGAGATACAAGGGCTACTAAAAAAAGAACCCTATCCATCTTTCCCATTTATATCCTCTTCTATATCCTCTTCTTTCTTCCTTACTCGAAGGAAAAGTTATTTAAAATTATTGGGCTTCAGCACCCGTGAAGACTAGACTTCAACTTTTATGCACACCAGAACTTCGGCTTCATTTTTCAAGGCTTCAACCATCTTCCTTGGCAGGTCGACTGCAGCCTTGTCAGCGTGAATCATAAGCGTCCTCGGGCAGGTGTACCCGCTCTTCCGGACCACTAAATCTGTGGGGTGGGTTAAAACCAGCTTCGGACTTCCTAAGCCTTTAACCTGGAAGCGTAAGCCTTCCACTTCAAGCTCAAGCACCACAGTTGAGCTGCCCCGCCGTATCAGCCTTTTCAGGCTTTGGGGGAGGGTTAAGGCTGAGAGCTGAGCTTTAACAGCCACTATGCAGTTTCCCCTAGGCGTTAAACAGGCTTCCCTCGTTAGCTCCAACGTCGTAGGATGAGTTGCCGCAATATTAGGGTGCCCCCAAGCCTTGAATTTGCAGAAAGCTTCCATGATTCTCTATTATCTCCAACACCACATGAGAAATTAAAGGTTAATTTCTACCACAGAGTAAATACATGTTTTTTTATTTTCTTTGTCCTAATAAAAAGGTGAGGGAAGCATAAGTTGAATGATAAGGAATCTGAGTTTAAAGGCTTTGAGGATGCTGCGTTCTTAGGTAAGCTAACTACCCAGCTTATGGGTTTAACACTTAAGAAGCTTTTTGGAGACAAAGCTGAACTAGAGTACGAAACAAAACATGGATTTGTTGACTGCTATATTAGAAAACTGGGTTTTATCGAAATAACCACCGCTAAAAAGCCAGCAGTTAAATATAGGCGTAAGTGGTATAATATATCAAAAGATGGAAAAATCTACATTATAGTTCCAAAAAGGTTAATCGCAGAATATCGCCAGAAAAT
>QMXU01000116.1 GCA_003662305.1 Candidatus Hecatellales archaeon | reverse complement strand
CTGTCCGAAACCCTCCCAACCATAGGTGAAATCAGGGCTCCCACCGCCGAGCCTGTCATGTAAATCATGCCTATCTCGGTTTTCGAAGCTCCAAGCTCGCTTATGTAGATAGCCAGAACCGAGTAAACCATGCCTGAGCAGACCATGAGCGGTAGAACCGAAATGTAAAACGTGTACAGGCGTTTCTTAGCTGCCAAGCATTTTCACCCCTCTAAAGCCTAATTTTAAGACAGATTTAAAGGGGAAACCTTTAACTTTAACCCTGCCTACGCTTCTTTAAGCCTCTTCGGAAAAGCGGTGAAGGCTGCTTAAGGGGCGAAAGTGCAGGGAGTTGAAGCTGAAGTTCCTCGGTGGAGTTCGAGAGGTGGGAAGGTCAGCCCTAGCCTTAACCAGCGGAAGCTCTACCATCCTCCTCGACTACGGAGTTCAAATCAACCGTGAACCGGAGTTCCCCCTTCACGTTCCACCGAAAAACTTAGACGGCATCCTGCTTTCACATGCCCACCTAGACCACAGCGGAGGTATCCCCCTATACCATGTAAGGCATAGAATACCGGTTTACGCCACCAAGCTTACCTTTGAACTTTCAAGAATTCTCCTAAACGACTTCATAAAGCTTTCAGGCTACTACCTGCCCTACGAGTACGCCGACGTTATGGCAATGCTCGACAACGCCAGCCCAGTAAGCCTCAGCGAAACCCTCGAAGTTAAAGACTTTAAAATACGCTTCCTGGAGGCAGGGCATATCCCGGGAAGCCTCCAGTTCATCGTTGAGGCTGACGGGGAAAGACTGTTATACACCGGAGATGTGAACACCAACGAAACCAAGCTTTTGAATATGGCAGACCTAGACTACGGCGACCTTTCAGCCGTGGTGGTTGAATCAACCTATGCAGGCGAAAAACATCCCAGCCGGGGCGAGCTGGAAAAGGCCTTTGTTGAAAGGGTAAGCGAAGTGGTTGACCGTGGAGGAACAGCCTTAATCCCAGCCTTCTCGGTGGGGCGCTCCCAAGAGGTCTTGTGCATCCTAGAAGCCTACGGCTTCCAGCATCAGGTTTACATGGACGGGCTGGCCTTAGAAGCTAACGAGGTTATGCTCAGGCATCCCGAATACTTCAGGGACTACGAGCTTTTGAGGAGAGCCCTGGAAAAGGCGAAGTGGATTAACGGCTGGAGGGAGAGAAGGCAAACTGTTAAGAAGCCCTGCGCTATCGTTTCGCCGGCTGGGATGCTTAAAGGCGGAGCCGCAGCCTACTACGTGGAGAAGGTTGCCAAGAAGCCTCAGAACGCCATCTTCCTGGTAAGCTTTCAGATTCCCGGAACCCCTGGGAGAATGCTTTGGGAGGAGAAAAAAATCTTTGTGAACGGGAAGCCTAGACCGGTGGAGGCTGAAACGGAGTTCTTCCATTTCTCGTCGCACACCGACGGGGAAGGCTTGAAAACCCTTCTGAGAAGCGTTAAAGGAAACCCCAAGGTCTTCGTGGTCCACGGCAACCCTGAAAACTCTGAAAGGCTTGCCAGCTGGGTAAGCGGGGAGCTGGGCTTAGAAGCTGTGGTTCCAAAGGTTGGAGAAACCTACACCATCCGGTAGGAGCCGTTCGAAGCGTCCACGCCTTACAGCTTAAACTAAAAAATAAAGATAAATAACCATGTTTCCATGAATTTCCTTTTGGAGAAGAATTCCGATGTCAAATCGTTTATCTGAGCCCTATAAAAGCCTGCTTAACATGCTCGTAGACGCCTTAAAGGAAAGGTTTGGAGAAGACCTTGTCTCCGTGGTACTGTACGGCTCGGTAGCCTCGGGGAGGGCGAGGAAGGATAGCGACATAGATTTGCTGATAGTGGCTAAAGGTCTTCCAAGAGGGAGTCTGAAAAGGCAGGAAGCTTTCATGGAGGCTGAGAAGGCTTTAGAAAAGCCTTTAGAGAACTTATGGAGGCAAGGCTATCACGTTGATTTTTCGCCAATCCTCAGAACGCCTGAGGAAGCCTCCAAGCTTTCACCTTTATACCTAGACATGGCGGAGAATGCCATCATCCTGTACGATAGAAAGAATTTTTTTAGGAAGCTGTTGAAGCGGCTTAGGAGTAGGCTTAGAGAGCTTGGCGCTCGAAGGGTTGAGCTTGGAAAGCGGTGGTACTGGATTTTAAAGGAGCCCTACAAGCCTGGGGAGGATGTAACCATTGAATAGTCGGGCTATGGCTCAATCATATCTAAGGCAGGCTGCCGAAAGGCTTCGCCACGCCGAGGAAGCCCTAGAATCTGGAAACTACCCCTACACCATCAGGCAAAGCCAGGAGCTTGTGGAGCTTTCACTGAAGGCAGCGTTAAGATTTGCCGGGATTGAAGCTCCTAAATGGCATGACGTAGGTCCAGTGTTACGCCGAAACACTCAAAGGTTCCCAGAATGGTTTAGGAGCAAAATAAACGAGCTTGCTTCCATTTCGAGGAGGCTTAGAAGGGAGAGGGAGCCAAGCATGTATGGAGATGAAGAATCAGGGCTGTCACCCGACGAGCTTTACACCAGAGAAGATGCTCTAACAGCCCTCACAGACGCTGAAAAAGTATACAAGCTATGCATAAAACTTCTGAAGAAAGCCTCTGCCATTCAGTAAGTTTTATAGTAACTCTTATCTTTCAAGCCATACAATATATTCCCCCGTTAGACGGCTGAACGCTTATAAAGCTGACATGCTGAAGGGAAAAGACTATGGAACGGTTTCCCTCCAAGGGGTTCAGGAGGGCTCTGAGGCTTCTCCTCATCCTAGTGCTTCTGCTCAGCGTGAGGAGCATCCTAACGCTGGAGGCTGAAGCTCAAACCTTAGGCACCCTAACAGCCTCCTCAGACAACTTTTACGGGGCAAACATAAACGCTGGAGCCAGCTACAGCACGGCGCCAGCAGGCTCAACCTTCCAGTACTGGGATGGAAACAACGACAACCAGTGGCAAACGCAGGAAACAGTAATATTCAACGTCAACGCCGCCGACAACTCCTACACCGCAGGCACAGACATAGTGGTCCACGGTACAACACCAGCAGACGGGCAGGCCCTGAAAAACCCTCCAGCAGGCAGATTCATGTTCTACGACTCCGACGGCGACGGCAACTACGACCAGGGTGAACCTGTCTTCTACGACTCCGACGGCGACAGCCTATGCGACAGAAACGAGCCCGTGCTCGGCACCCCCCTAGCGCCGAAAGACGAAGATCCCATGGCGGATGTAGGCGAAGCCCTGCTTCAGATAACACTTGTAGACGCGGACATTTCAGGGGTTGGAGCACCCGCCCCTCCAGCGCCCAACGTTGAGGCGGTTGTCGACGGAACCAGCTACCCGCTAACCCTCTACCAAGCCACAGACGGCTCCTGGATTTGCTGGATAGCTAACAATGGCTCAAGCATTTTCCCTGCTAACCCGTCGGCTCAAGACCCAACTGTTCCATCTCCAGGGGAGCCTGACCTAGATGCGGATGACGATGGGATTGCAGACCAAAACCTCAACCAGGTAGTCAATTATCTGCCTCTCTCCGAAGGCAAAGCCGTCAGCATAGTTTACCACGACACCAGCCCCGCGGAAGACGTTTCCATAACAGTGGTCTACGACGATGTTAAGGGAACGGTTTCCCTGGATAAAAGCGAGTACTCCCTCAACTCTAAGGTTTACGCAACCATTAACGACATGGACTTAAACTTTGACCCAACTGTAGCCGAAATAAGAGCGGAAAAGGCTTCCACCACCGTCATCCAGTGGACTTCAACCAGCAACCCGGCAGCTCAAGGGCCATCCGACGCCCTCCAAGAGACAGATCGCTCCTCAGGCGTTTTCGAAACGGTTTTCGACATGTCCGATGACCAGGCT
>QMXU01000115.1 GCA_003662305.1 Candidatus Hecatellales archaeon | reverse complement strand
GTCTGAAGGCTTCTACAGGGTTTCTAAAACCCACAAGCGGCGGGGGTTCTTCCTCTACGAGGAGCTCCGCGACAGGGGAATCGTAGGCGTACAGCCAGGGCTAACCCGCCACTTCAAACTCAACGTTTACGGGCTGAGCTGGGAGGAAGTTAAACACGTAGCCGAAGCCTTCCAGGAAATCGCCAGAAAACATGGGTTAAGCGTTCACTAGGCGCATGTTTAAGGGAAAAACTCCTTCTCAGCCTCTAAGACCTCGTCGACTGTGGAGGCCCTACTGTAGGCTTCTAAAGGCTCCCTGTTCAGGGCTAGGAAGGAAGGCCCCCACTTGTAAAGCCTCAGAAGCCTTTCAGCTTGTTCTCTGAAGCCGAGAATGTAGAGGGCTGCCGCAAGAGCCTCCAAGGAGCTAAGCCTAGCCAAACGCCCGTAGCTTACAGGATTCGCCGCCAAAAGCAGCGGAAGCCTCCTGTGCAGGCCTGGAATACGTTTCCAAGCAACCTCCCCAGCACGCTCCCAAGAGCAGTCCACCGCTGATAAACCCCTCCTTTCAGCCGCAGCCCTATCGGCGGAGGTTAAAACTTTCCCAGCATACGGGTTTAGGAGGAGGCCTCCCCGCGGAAGCCTGCGAGCCTTGGTAACCCGGACAGCCAGCCTGAACCTGTGAAGTTTCCCCGCCGTACACTTGGCAGGGTCATCCTGCTCTAACATGTAGACGTAAAGCCTGACTGGAACCTCATCTGGTAAAGCCATAAAGCTTTCAACCAATCATAAAAGAACGGCTTAACATTTTTAAGGTTGCAAGTTGGCTGTGAAACATTATTAAGGTTTTACGTTGCTGAAAATTATTCAGGTGGCGGTAGAATTTTAGATAATTGGGAGGTTGCAGCTTGAAGTTTATTGGTAGGGTGGCTGACGGTTCCACTGAAACCCTTGCCAGGGTTATTCTACTTAAAGACTTGGAAAGAGAAATCGTTGCTGAGGAGCTGGTTCTCATCAAGAATGGGGGAGACGAGAATCCTTCAAGCCAGCTGTTAGGCGTGCTTAGGGGAGGACTGGGTAAAAACGAGTTTCTAAGCCACACATCCTACAGGCCTGACGTTGCCTACATGAAGTATGGTGGAGAGCCTTCCGGTGCCAGGGAGGTTTACTCCTTCTCGATCAGGCCCATAGGAATTATAACAGAAGACGGAATAGAGCCAAACCTGTCGATAATCCAGCCGAGGTCTCCGGTATACCTCCTAGAGGAAGCAGACAATCCTCTTCAATTAATGGCGAGGGAAGAAGACATCATCTGGATGGAGGCACACCTGGAGAAGCATGAGTCCTGGAGAATACCTGTAAGGAAAACCTTTATTCCCTACCATGTAGGTGTTTACGGAAGCACGGGCAGCGGCAAGTCTTGGTTTACACGTCACATCCTCATACCCCTATACAATAACGCTGGATATAAAGCGGTTGTCTTAGACTGGAGTGGAACCGACTATGCACCCCACTACGAAAGCCCGGAGAAAACCGAAGTTGTGAAGATTACTGACATAGCCTTAGACGAGGAATCAGTTTTAAGCTACCTTGAAGACAAAACCGAAAACTTTGGCAGAAACGATTATGTTAGGGATAGCTTCGGCTCATTTATCGAAGGCTGGACTGGAAAAGTGGAAAACGCCTTTACCACGGCGTCGAGAGAAGGCCGGGACCCCGCTGAAATCTTATACAGGCAAATCAGAGCCCATGTGGATGCCAACCTCTCAGGCATTAAGAGGGAAGACTGGAGAAGCACCGCCAGAAGAGTTGAGAGAAGAGTTTTCAGGAGGTTTAAGGCCAGAGACTTAAGGCCGGTGATGGGAGTTCTCAACGTGGAACAGCTTCTTCAGAAGCTTGAAAGTAGGGATTTGCTTGTTATGGACATGGGTGGAGTGCTAACGGAGGCAAAACTAGGTTTCTTTCTGTCCCTAACGAAGCACCTTTACAATTTGATGGAGGCCGGGGAAAACCTGAGAATAGCCTTGGTGGTAGATGAAGCCCCCCAGTATGCTCCATGGGATCCGAAGGGCCTTCAGAGGGAGACAACTGAAATGATAAAGAATCTGGCTGCCCTAGGAAGGAAGCGGATGCTTAACCTAACCCTGATAGCTCAAGGAATAAAAGGGGAAATAGGGATTAACGCTGCTGTGAGGAGAAACCTGAACACCCACTTCTTTGGCAGGATACACCCGTTAGATGCTGGAGGGGAGGGTGGAGCCTCAGAATGGCTTTCCCCCTACGGCATAGACCCCGAGCACATGCTCCAGCTTAAGGCTGGGAAATTCTACTTTACAGGAGCGATGAACCCTTCACCCATACCTTTACTTATAACCTATAAGCCTCCTGAGGGAAGCTAGGGATGGCTGAGGAACTAATAGAATGGGTGAAACTACCTCAAGACCTCCAGCACAGGTTCTTTGAGTTAGCCCAAGGAGAGTCTGAGAAACTTTGGGAAGCCATTCAAAAGATGATTTCAGATTTTAAGAAGCTGGAAGGCATTCTTAAGCCGTATATTGGTAAGCTGCCAATCACGGATGAAAATGTAACTGTCGCAGCCGTGGACAGCTCAAGGTCTCCAATGCTAAGCGAAAGACTTGGCGTGAGATACGGCGTTTTTGCATCCGGCACCGTATTCTTGAAAGGCGTTGAGAAGAGAAACGAAACTTTCAGAGCTGGCGTCTTCAAAAGGAAGCAGGCACTATCCCCGGATAGAAGCAGATTCTTCTTTAACCTGCTGACTACCTATGCTGAAAGGAAGATGGCCCTGGAGGCTCTGGACCGTTGCGACCTTCTTATCTTAGATGGAAGCTTCTACGGTTTCATTTATGGAGCGGCATTAATGAAAAGGTCAGGCCTATACGGTGAGCATGAAAACAGGGTTCTAAGGGAAACCTTAGAGGCAACTGAAAAACTGAGAAAAAGCGGTAAAACGATAAGCATAATCAAGAGAAGCCATACGAGAGCCATAGGAGGATACCTCGCATTAAAAGATAGAAGCAACCCCTTCACAACCACCATAGACAAGCTGATACTTTCCGCACTCATGCCTGAAAGGTCATATTTCAGCTACCGGAAATTCATAGGTGAAAAACTGGTGCAAATATACACTCGCCTCGCACATCTGGCATCCATAGGCTGGTCTGAAGGAGACCTCATGAACGAGGCTGAAAACAGAGTCTTCGCACCCTTCGAAATCTTGGAAATCGAAAAAGAAGGATTCAAGCAGATGAGAAGACTTCAAGCCAGATTTTGCAGGGCTGCACCCCCATGCGAAATCGAATATCCCTCATCCATAAGCGAAACCAGGCTTTCTGAGCTACTGGGGCAGAAAGAATTCTTCAACGAGGCGACAAACCTCCCCATCGCTCTAGACCTAGTAGACAACCTAGTAGGCCTACCTCTAAAATTCACAGAAGAATTTGTATCAGAGGTGGAAGGAAGAATTCTAGAAGCTGCCGTTAAAAATCAACAAAGCCGAGAAACCGTGAAAACATTCTTCACGCTGTTAAACCCGCAAAAACGGTATTAAAAACAGTTATACCATTACTAAATTTTGGTCACCCTTTTTAATTCTCTTTTACTAGGATTTCGATTCGAATCCTGCCCAAAAACTATTACACCGTATTAGACCGTAATAGCGAAATTCACGTTTCTGGCAGCCGGAAAGGTATGACACCATACTACCCCATACTACCGAAATTCACGCTTTCCAACTTCTTTTTTCCTGGGAGGCGGACCTTTCATAGTCTTTCATCCCTTTCACTGGGATTTTAATTTGAATCTCTTCTGAAACCTAGATTGACTTCCACATTAACGCCTTCCCCGATTGGCTTCCACATCGCCGTCCAAAACCTCC
>QMXU01000114.1 GCA_003662305.1 Candidatus Hecatellales archaeon | reverse complement strand
TCGCTTCTCTTTTGGACTCGTTTTGATCCATCGAACTTCCTCCGGATATTCGTTCTCGTCTTCGTTGCAGTCTCTAAGCCACTGGTAGAATCGTTTGAGGACTATTTTGAAGTCGCGCTTCGTATGCTCACTATAGCCAGACTCATTTATTTTCCTCACGAGTTCTTCGATATCTCTCCGTTTTAAACGTTCAAAAGGCTTCTCCACCATCCTAGCCAATACAGCTAGCTGATTAACGTACTTTATGACTCTGGGTTTGCTTACACCCTTGGCCAGCAAATGCTCGGCGAAACCCTTGATCCTAACCTTGTCTTCCCGGCGAATGCTCGATGAATCCTGAACACGTTTCAGATCCCTACGTAAGATGCGGTCGTATGGGTAGATTTCCAGCCTACCCGTAGGCCAAGCACCCTTAAATAAAAAAGAAGACTTGGGGGAAGGGGTGAGCACTGAACTTGAAGTATGGTGCTCCGGCCGGGATTTGAACCCGGGTCGTGAGCTCGAGAGGCTCACATCCTTGGCCGGACTAGACTACCGGAGCCTTCCTTTCTAAGGGTTAAGGGGGTTTCGGCTTGGTGTTTCTTAAGTTTTTTCTTCGGTAATTTTTTATTTAGTTTCCGCCTGTTAAAATACTTTCCAATGGAAGGTTGATGGGGGATGCCTGCCTGCAAGTCTAAGAAAAAGGCTAAAGCCAAGAAGAAAACTGCTAAAAAGAAGACCAAAAAGAAGAAGTAGGCTTCCACCGGATACGCTTAAGCTTCCTCCTCTTTTTCTTTTAACCTTCCTTGGACAGGTTGAAAGGTCTGCCCTCCCTGAGAACTTTCTCAGGAATCTTCTCCTTCCATTTTCTAAGGAATTCTAGGTCCTCCTTTTCGCTTCTGAGCTCAGGTGGAAGGCAGTGTGGGATCTCCTCTATAATAGGATACCACATACGGCATTCCTGGTTTGGGCATACCAGAAGCCCGGAAACTATTTCCCCGTCTTTCTCCTCGAAAACGTAGAGTTCAAGCGGGTAGCTTTTGCACATGGCGCATGCCAGGAAGTCCATAAGCCTACGCTTCAATCCTTCAACACCTCAGCAAACAGTAATAAGAAGCCTAACCTTGTTAAATCTAGCTGAAAAGTCGGGGTGTCTCACGTCCTCTCATGGTGTTCCTCCTTGAAGGCCGGGAAAATAGGTGTTGCAGGCTTCAGAAAGGTGAAGATTGAAAGGGTGGAAGAAATTTTAGAAACGGCTAAGAGGGCTTTCCCTTCTTTCACCTTCCAGTTTTTCGACGCTGACAGGGTGGCTGGCAGACGCCACCTAGAGGTTGCAGCTCTTTACGCTGAAGCAGCCTTCAAAGGAGGCTACGCCGTCTCTAGGAGCCTGGCTGTTGAGGCGGCTCTCTACGCTTCCTGCCAAAGGCAGATTGGGAAAGCCTTAGAAATGGTTGGAGTGAAACCTGAAACCTCCAAGGCTGTAGCCCTCTGCTTCGGAGATAACGCCGAAGTCTTTTTCAGCGGGATTGGAAAGGTCTTAGGCTGGATTAGAGACGACAGGGTTCTCGAAGCATGGCCTAGGAGGCTGATGGAGCTTGAAAAAGCCTATGCGGTTTCAAGGGTTGAGCTTAAGGCTGCTGTTGAAGCCTTAGGTGTGGAGGAGGATGAGGCTTTCCTAAGGCTGCTCTGGGAGCGTATGGGGCTACTAGCCTCCCAAGTCTAAACTTTAAGTTTCTCTTCAACTGGCAGGGCTCCCCCCCTGAGAACTTTAGGCTTTTTCCCGGATAGGTCTACAACTGTTGAAGCTTCACCTAGGCGTGCCGGGCCTCCGTCAAGAATTAAATCTACTTTTTCTCCCAGCCTGGCTTCAGCTTCGCTGGCTGTTAGGGCTGGCTGCTCGCCTGTAGGGTTGGCGCTGGTGCCCACGAGGAGGCCTCCGCAGAGCGCAATCAGCCTGCAAGCGTCTCTATGCTTCGGCCATCGAACTCCCACCAGTCTCCTGCTTCCAAGGTGGGCTGGGGCAGAAGGCTTTCTCTCCAGTACAAGTGTTAACGCTCCAGGCCAGAAGAATCCTGCGAGCTTTAGGGCTTGAAGGCTGAACCTGGCTATTCGAAAGGCTTCCTGAGGGCTTGAAACCAGGATGGGGAGAGGTTTTCCCGGTCTACCTTTCACCTTGAAGACTTTCTCAACAGCCTCCCTGTTGTAGGGGTTGCATCCAAGCCCGTAAACGGTGTCCGTAGGGTAAACTATCACTCCGCCTGACCTTACGATTTCAGCAGCCTTAACTAGGTCTCCCAGGCGGCATCCTACAGTTTCAGCCATGCCCAATCATGCTAAACAGGGAGGTTTAAAGATTAACGTTTTTCTATGATAGCCCTTGATTAGGCTAAAGTTTTAGCAGGTATTTCTCGAAGTCTTTCACTTGGGGAGGCTTCTTCCCCTTCGCTGGTATGATGGTGTAGCCCTCTCTTTCCAGGTGTTTCGCCTGTGCTTCCACGCCGCCTGGGAATTTCTCGTTCAGGCTGCCATCCGACTTCACAACTCTCCAGTAGGGGGCTACATTTCTCCTTCCATCCTTCAAGTCCTCTTCAGCGGCTTCCGCCACGATGCGGAGAAATATTCCCGTCGTTAGTGGGCAGGTGAGGTCAGCCTTGAAGTCTTCCGCCAGCTTCTCTCTAATCTGTGCTACCGTAACGAGTTTTCCCTGAGGTATCTTGTGTACGAGGCGGTTGACGAGCATAGGAGTTGGAACCAGCATTTTTCCCCTCCCCTTCGGGTCGTCGACCAGCTTGGGCTCCTGCTTCCTTTCCAGCTTCTCCCTCCAGCTTTTCCTCCTTTTAGCCATGTTTCTTCTTCTATGAAGCTTTAGCCAGCCTAAAACTTAATATTGTGCTTTACGGTGACGGCGTCAGCTTAAGAGGCTAATTTTATAGCGTGGTGTGGTGGTTTCTTTGTTTGGATGGTTGTTGCGGGCTTGTGTGAAGTGGTTGTGGTTGGGTTTGGATGTTTTGGGATGGTGGTGGACTGTGGAGGTTCACTAAACCGCGTTGGGTGAGGGTGGGTTAGAACTGCCTCCGATGTTTGAAGCCTATATTGAGACCCTGGCCATGGCCTGCTGCGGAGAGGGGAGGTTAAAGCCTTAAAGGGACGGCATGCTAAGCCGCCTCCAAGCCATCCTCCAATTCGAAAACGTGAATTCAGGTATGACGGTGTATGATGGTGTCATACTTTTTGGGCATAATTTCCCACAAAAACAAGGTTAGAAGCCATCTTCCAATCCGGAAACGTGAATTTCGGTATGATAGGGTAGGATAGAGTATGATAGTGTCATACCTTTCCGGCTGCCGGAAACGTGGATTTCGCTATTATGGTCTAGTATGGTGTAATAGTTTTTGGGCAGGATTTCCCACAAAGCCAAAGCCAGGACAGGCATTACGCTGGACAGGAGCCTTTAAGCTTCCAACCCCCTCTAGATACGGGTCTGGAAGCCCATCCAAGGCTAAAATCCCCTACCGGCAACTCAACCCTCCAAACGCCTCCCCAAACGGCTAACACAGCCCAACCCCAAAATAAAAATAAGCAAAACATCGATTCACCCAACCCAAAGTCAAAACAAAAGCCTTTAAGTTGGCGGTGCCTACCTGCGAATCTAAAAGTTTAAGTAGTAGATTTTCCAAGTTGCAAACGGTCTAGAAGCCGGAGGTTTCAGCATGGCTCCAGCGGCTTTGAGGTTTGAAGAGGAAGAATGGTCTGAAGAAGGAGAGGAGTTAGAGGAAGGCTGGGAAGAGGAAGAACGGGAGGCAGAAGAGGAGTCGGCTGCAGCGGACGAATGGTGAGAAGCCTCCTCTAAAATTTCCAGCTCTTCCCCCCACCGTGGCAGACCCAATTTTTTCTTCCTCATTTCAAAGG
>QMXU01000113.1 GCA_003662305.1 Candidatus Hecatellales archaeon | reverse complement strand
GTGAGCTTCACCGGCTAGTCCGTAGTCTCTTCCGACTGTTAGGCAGTTGATTCCGTACCTGGCAGCGTAGATTCCTGCTGTAAGCCCGGCTGGGCCGCATCCTACGATTAAAAGCTCGTACAAGCCCGGGTTTCCTCCTAGAATCTTAAATGCTTTCTAGGGCTTCAAAAAGGTTTAGGGCTGCTGGGAAAAGCATTTAAGTTCTGTGGGAATAGTGTAAGATACACTGGAAGGGCAAATCTTAGGCTACATTGTCCGGGTTAAAGGGGTGGAACAGGCTTCCATGCCGGAAAAAATGGATGTGTCCGTGGTCTTCCCCGTGAAGAACAGGGCTTCCTACGTTAGGAAAGCAGTGAGCGTAGCGTATAAGGCTGAAGGCGTGAAAGAGGTGATAATCGTAGACGGGGGGAGCACCGACGGAACCATCAGGGAGGCTCTGAAGGCAAAGGCGAAAACCATAATTCAAAGTAAACTCGTATATCCGGGGAAGGGTGTCGCCATGAGGGATGGAGCCTACTACGCCTCTGGAGACATCGTCGTCTTCTTGGACGTTGACATAAAAAATATGGCTCCCAGCTTCGTTGAGAAGCTGGCTGAACCTATAATGAGAAAGGAGGCTGAATTTGTTAAGGGATGTTTTGAGAGGGAGGCGGGCAGGGTAACCGAGCTGGTGGCGAAGCCTCTTCTGAAGATTTTCTATCCTGAACTGGCAAACTTCAGGCAGCCTTTAAGCGGGGAGATAGCAGGCTTAAGAAAAACCTTCTACGAAGTTGAGTTTGAGGAGGGCTGGGGGGTAGATGTGGGGCTTCTGATAGACATGCACAGGCTGGGGAGGCCTGTAACCGAGATAGACATAGGATTCAAAGACCATGAAATGAAGCCTCTACCCCACCTTACAGACATGGCCCACCAGGTTGCAGACGCCATCCTGAAGAGGGCTGTTGAAGACGGGCGCATAGACAGAAGAGCTGCTGAGGCTAGGCTACGCGCAATAGTGGAGAGGGTATAAAACTTGAGAATCGTGGTTTTCAGCGGGATGACTCATACTGGGGGGCTGGCGGTAGCTACCCTACGGGAGGCAGACCCCGAAGGGAAGCTGATAATCGTCGAGCCAACCGTCGAGAAGAGCGCTGCGGCTAAAAAGCAGTTCCCCTGGGCGGAGGTTTTAAAGAAAAACGTGGACGAGTTCATCGAGTACCTGAAGGAAACCGCCCAGCTTATAGACGTTTTCGTGGCATGCTCGGACAGCGACGCTGTAAACTACAGGTTCTGCAAGACGGCTTTAGACGTTGGAGTCCCCATGGTGATTCCCGTCCTCAACAATCCTTTGAACAGGGAGCTTTTCCAGCGTTCAGGAGTCTCCATAATCGTTAACCCTTATGCTTCCATAAAGCCCAAACTGCTTGAAGCCTTGAAGGCTGACGGTGAAATCTCGCTTTACGAGAGCCTTAACAGCCAGATAGTTCTCCACGCCTACAAGCCTACCTCAAGAGTTAAGCTTGAAAGCCCTGAAGGCGAAGTCTGCTTTCTGGCGGTGAAAGCCGACGGCAGCACTGTCAGCAAGGTGAGAGAGGTTGATAAAAACGAAGTGCTATATGTTCTGGGAGTGAAAGATGCCGTTAGAAGGTGTTTGGAAAGTGTTAGAGCTGCCCGTGGGAAGCGAGTTTCTGGTTAGAGTGGTTACGGCGGTAGTTGTCCTGGCGGTTTTCCTGGCAGCCGGACACTACATGCCAAGCTGGCTTTTATCACGCCTTAAACATGTTGAGACAGGCTTCATCCAGAAGATCGGAACTACCATAAGCATTTTCCTTTACGTTATAGGAATCGTGGCGGCTTTAAGCGTTCTAAGCCTAAGCTACGCCGTCATCGAAATAATTTTCGTGCTGGTGGTGATAGGCCTCCTGATAGCCTTCAGAGACACACTGGCGAACGCTGTAGGCGAAGTCTACATAAGGCTTAGAACACCCTTCAGCGAAGGCGAATGGGTGAAAATCGGAGATTTAGAGGGCAGAGTTGCCTCCATAAACACCTTCGACGTTGAGCTGGCCACCCCCCACGGAGAAAGAATCCTAGTGCCTAACAGCCTCTTCCTCAGAGGAGTGTTCGTGAAGAAGCCTGGGATGGCTGGAAGCATCGTGGAGGCTTACTTCTCCCTTAGGGGGGTTACCATCGAGGAGGCTAGGAAGGCGCTGAAGGAAACTCTTAAAACCATAAGGCCTGAGCTTTCAGGGGAACCCAAGCTGAGAAACGTTGAAAGAGAAAACGACTACGTCAGAGTGACCGTGATGCTTCCCCTACTAAACGTATTAAAGGCTAAGCAGCTTGTAAATAGAGCTGTTATCCAGCTTAGAAGAAAGGGATACGAAGCTGAGGCCCTATAAAATCCTAGCTGCAGACCTCGACTTAACCCTCACCATGGGGGGAGAAACCCGGCTTCCACCGGAAGTTTCAGCCCTCCTAGCCGAGCTTAGAAGGAAAGGCTGGAAGCTGATTCTGGCTACTGGAAGAGACAGAAACTATGTTGAAGGCAGAGAGGACGTGGCTGACGCATTCGACTGCTGGGTGCTTGAAAACGGTATGGAAGTGTATTTGCCCTCCAGCCGGGCTTCCCACGTCTACCTTACAGAGGGCTGGGAGGAGCTGCGTAGGCAAGTGTTAAAGCTGCCCTTCGCAGGCGCTAAAAAATGGACTTTCCACTTCCCAAAGGAACACCTCGGAGAAGTTGAAAAACTGGTGGAAAAACTTAGGGTTCAGGTTTCCTTCAAGGATAACCGCGGTGTTCTACATGCCCTACCCGCGGGGGTGGACAAAGGCGTAGGAGTCCTGAAAGCCCTTAAAATGCTTGGGGTTGAAGGATATATTGTAGCTTTGGGCGATGCAATGATCGACCTAGACCTTTTTCGGGTGGCAGACTTCAAGGCAGCTGTCGGAAACGCTGAGGCAGAAGTGAAAAAGGAGGCAAACTACGTGGCTGGGAAACCTAACGGTGAAGGAGCCTCAGAAATTCTGAGGAAGCTGGCTGAGGGAAGCCTTCCCTAGCCTTCTCTACTCTTCCTTCCGCTTCCGGCTTTCAATCATCACGCATAGGCTGTGAACGCATTTAATCCCGTTTTTAGCACAGAAATCCAGGATTTCAGGGCTTTCCGCACCTGGCTGAAGCCATACGTTGTCTATTCCAAGCTTTCTACATTCTTCAACCACTTTCATGGTTACCTGAGGCGGGACAACTACGTCTACCACGTCAGGCTTCTCAGGCAGGTCTGAAAGTGAGGGGTAGCACTTGTCTCCTAATATTTCATCTGCGTTAGGGTTTATAGGGTAAACCTTGTAGCCTGCTTCTCTAAGCGTCTTATAAATCTGGTAGCCATACTTCTCAGGGTTCTTCGAGGCACCTACAACCGCGAAAACCCTTTTCGCGAGAAACTCGTTTACAAGCTTACCTAAATCCTGTTCTGCCAACGATGCCACCTTCCAACCTGAATAAGCCTAACAAAAAGAGGAGGGCGGAATAAATTAAGATTAGGGCTCCATTGTACGGCTTGCCAAGCGTGTGAAATCCTATTTTTGTTGAGGAGATTCGAAGGGGCATTCGCTGCAGTACTTGCGGAAAACGCATCTGACGGTTACACGCCCATCATCCCACTCGCTGACGTAGGCGTCTATGTGCTTGGGCTTGCAGTGGACACGGCGGGTTCTCACGATTTTAGCCGTAGCATATACCCCCTTTCAACTATTATTTTTGGAGGAATTTCAGCTTGGCTATACGTTCATCTCTTTTTCTGGCTATTATCTTGAAGGCTCTTGGAACGTCAGCCATCAGCCCCTCGGAAAGAGCAGCAGCATCAAGGTACAGCTTCCGGATGACCTCCTCCATTTCTACGGCAGCCTTTAAGGCGTCGGCGTAGCTTGCTCCTTCAGCCAGTTCTGTTTTAATAG
>QMXU01000112.1 GCA_003662305.1 Candidatus Hecatellales archaeon | reverse complement strand
GGCTTGGAGCCCTCCTAGTAAGGCCTATAGGGCCTGGAAGCCTTGACGAAATCATCTTCAGGGTTGACCTTCTCCACAGGCTTGAGAGGCTGGGGGTTCCGGTGGTTAACAGGCCTTCCGCCATTGAGATGGCTGTGGACAAGTATTACGCTTTAACCGTTCTCGAGCAGGTAGGCTTAAAGGTTCCTAAAACCGTGGTTACGGAGAAGCCTGTTGAAGCCTTCAAAGCCTTCAGCCAGCTTGGAGGGGACGTAGTCGTTAAACCTGTTTTCGGCTCTAGGGGGCTAGGCGTAACCAGAGCTTCAGACCAGGAGGCTGCCGGACGCATATTCCGCCTTCTCTCCTACAACCATTTCGTCCTGTACGAGCAAGAGTTCGTCTGGCATGGCGGACGTGACATGCGATGCTTCGTGATAGACGGTGAAGTCGTAGCCTCCATGTACCGGGTGGCTGGAAGCGGCTGGAAAACCAACGTCAGCAGGGGAGGAACACCAGTCCCCTTCAAGCCTCCAAACAATATAGAGCAAACAGCGGTGAAGGCTGCTGAAGCCCTAGGCTGCGAGATAGCTGGAGTGGACCTAATGGAAACGGAGGACGGCACCCTCCTAGTCCACGAAGTGAACAGCCAGCCAGGGTTCAGAGGGCTTCAAACCTCCAGCAAAATAAACATAGCAGACCTAATAGCCGAATACCTCATCAGAAAAGCTAAAAAATAAGCTTCCATCCTTAAAGTCGAAGATTAGCCTGTCTAGGCTTTCAGAAGCGTTTTCAAATTACGGTATAAGTTTAAGAGGTTCTCATTATAGCTTGTTTCTCCACGTTCAACCTTATCCATGACTTCTTCAAGTTTACGGGTGAAATCCTCGGAGACTAGGTCCCCGAAGCGTTCTGAAAGGTAACGGTAAACCTTCACACCTAAACCTGTGGGGAAAAGGAATCTCCCCCTTTCTATCACGTATCTATGTTCAAGAAGCTTGCTGATGATCGTAGCGTACGTGCTCGGCCTTCCAAGCCCCTTCTCCTTCATAGCCTCGATGAGGGTTCCCTGCGTATAGTAAAGTTTCGAAGGTATTTTCCTCAGGTTTTTCTCTAGAATCTTGAAGGAGCCTTCCGGCAAATGTTCCGGTTTAAACCTAAGAAACTGGTAAAAACCTTTTTCAACTATTTCTGCTGTGAGCTCCCGCGTTTCCACGAAGTCTTCAACTTTAAGCTTCACTTTTCTCTTCTTAATTTTGGCCTCTGCAGCCTGGGAAGCCATAAACCTTCTGAAGATAAGGTCGTAAAGGCGAAGGTGGCTGCCATCAATTTTCCCTTTCAAACTCTCTAACTTTATCCTTAAACCTGCAGTAGGCTTCAAACCTCGAAGAGAGCTTCTCTCTAAGCCTGCATGGGTCCTCCTTAAAAGGGAAGCATACCGTACATGGAAGCCCCTCTAAAAGCCTTCCATCCTCCTCCTCTCCTCCACAGTTTGGGCAGCTTCCCACATATATCGCTTTCAAGGTTTCCTTAGCAGAGCTTCCTTTGAATAATTTCAAACGGCAAGGTGAAATATAAGGCTTATACTGAAACGTAGCTAAAACGCTTCATCATTGAAGAGTAAGTCTCCAAGGGAATTCCATAATCGCTTCCCTTTTTCCTAAACGACAGAGTAAAATATGTGGTCTTACTATTAGAAATACCGTACGGGCTCGAACTTGACTAGGTACATATTTGTAACCGGCGGTGTGCTTTCAAGCGTCGGCAAGGGTGTAACCGCGGCTTCCATAGGTAAAATGCTCCAAGCCCGAGGCTTCAAGGTTACAGCCATAAAAATAGACCCCTACGTGAACGTAGACGCCGGCACCATGAACCCTTACATGCACGGAGAAGTTTTCGTGACGGATGACGGTGGCGAAACAGACCTCGACCTAGGCTGGTACGAGCGCTTCCTAGACGTGAACATGAGCAAAAACCACTATATTACTACGGGGCAGGTTTACAGCACGGTGATTGAGAGGGAGCGTAGAGGAGACTACCTTGGCAAGTGCGTCCAGATAATACCTCATGTAACCGATGAAATTAAAGGCAGAATCAGGAGGGTAGCCGGCAAAACAGGCGTCGACGTGGTGATAACGGAGATAGGGGGAACCACAGGAGACATCGAGGGGCTTCCATTCCTTGAAGCTGCAAGGCAGATGAGGCTTGAAGAGGGCTTCACCAACACGCTTTTCGTCCATGTAGCCCTCGTCCCCATTCTTGAAACCACAGGGGAACAGAAGACTAAGCCTCTCCAGCACAGCGTAAACGAGCTTAGGAGGATAGGTATCCAGCCGGACCTTGTAGTGGCAAGATGCCCGGTTATGATTGAGGCTGAAGCCCAAAGAAAGATAGCCCTCTTCGCCAACGTTGAAGAGAAAGCCGTGTTCTGCTCTCCAACCGTAAAGAACATTTACGGTATCCCGCTGCTGCTTGACAGGCAGGGTATGGGCGACTACATCTGCGGCAGGCTTAGGCTTCCACTCGTGAAACCTGACTGGTCATGGTGGAATAAGATTCTTGAAGGCTTCGACAAGCCCCGCCACGAACTTAAAGTAGTCTTCTGCGGGAAATACGCCAAGCTTGCAGACTCCTACATAAGCATAAACGAAGCTTTAAAGCATGCGGGAGCCCACCTTTACGCCGCTGTGAAAATAGACTGGGTTGAAGCTGAAACCTTCGAAGAAAACCCTGGAAAACTCGAAGTTTTAAACGCCTATGACGGACTTCTAGTTCCACCAGGCTTCGGGTCACGTGGGGCTGAAGGGAAAATTTTAGCTGTGAAATATGCGAGGGAGCATGATATACCATTCCTCGGAATATGTTTCGGCTTCCAGATGGCGGTAGTGGAATTCGCAAGGCATGTATGCGGGCTTAAAAAGGCGAACAGCACAGAGGTAGACACTGAAACTCCTCATCCCGTGCTTGACTATATGCCCGAGCAGAAGGAAATAGACATGCTGGGCGGAACCATGCGGCTTGGAGCCCAGCCCATCAAAATCAAGCCTGGAACCTTGGCTAGGAAGCTGTACAAAAGCGAGGTAATCTACCAGAGGCATAGGCACAGGTTTGAGGTAAACCCGAAGTACTGGGAAGCCCTCGAAAGGAAGGGAATGGTGTTTTCAGGCCTAAGCCCCGACGGTAGGAGAATAGAAATCTTCGAGTACCCGAAAAACTTCTTCCACGTTGGAGTGCAATACCACCCTGAGTTTAAAAGCAGGCCTGGAAGACCTGACCCCGTCTACGTAGGCTTCCTTGAGGCCTGCTTGAGGCGTAGGCTTCAAGAGAAAAATTAGGCTTAAAGGGCTTGGAGAAGCCTTACCTTAGCTTGAGGGCTCTCCCATGTCCTTCAGGGAGATTATAGGAAGATTCAAGAAGCTGGAAGGCCGAGACTTCAAGATTTTATCCGCCCTCGAAGTTGGAATGGAAAAATTCGAGTTCGTCCCCCTAGAGTTTACCGTCTCTTACACCAGGCTTCCAAGGGAGGAGGTAGCCTACAGGCTTGAGAGGCTGGAGAAGTTCAGGCTTGCCAGGAGGGCTTCAGCTCCCTACGTAGGCTACGCTTTAAACTATTTCGGCTTAGACTTCCTAGCCCTTCACAGTTTCACCTCGGCAGGGCTCCTAGAGGCTTTAGGGGAAGTATTAGGCGTAGGTAAGGAGGCGGATGTTTACGAGGGTTTAACCTCTGAAGGGGAGCATGTTGCAGTGAAGTTTCACAGGCTTGGAAGAGCCAGTTTCAGGCAGACAGCAAAGGTTAGAAGCTACCTAGAGGAGAAAGCCTTCTGGCTTGTACGCTCCAAAATTGCGGCTAGAAGAGAGTATGACGCCTTGAAAAAGCTTTACAGGGTAGGCGTAGCTGTAACCAGGCCTAGAGCCCATAACCGCCACGCCATTCTAATGGATAAAATCACAGGGGTGCCCCTATACAAGGTTAGGGAGC
>QMXU01000111.1 GCA_003662305.1 Candidatus Hecatellales archaeon | reverse complement strand
TAGGCTATGGGCGGGGGTATGAGGGTTTTTTCCATCTGCTTCCTGTAGGTGGCTCCGAAGCTTTCATAGAACTTCTCCATTTCAGGTGTTATGCTGGGTCCTATGCGGGCTAAGGCTTCCCTGCAGTCTTCCATGGAAACCACCTTAGTGTTAATGTTCTTCCTCAACGCGTTAAGCCCAGCTTCCCTGCACACGGCTTCAATGTCAGCTCCACTGTAGCCTTTGGTCAGCGAGGCTAGGGCTTCAAGGCTTACATCCTCGGCTAAGGGCATGTTCTTAGTGTAAACCTTGAAGATTTCTCTGCGGGCTTTCTCGTCGGGAGCTGGAACGTATATCAGCTTGTCGAAGCGTCCTGGACGGAGTACGGCAGGGTCCAAGATGTCAGGCCTGTTCGTAGCTCCAATCACAACTATGTTCTCCAAGCCTATTATTCCATCCATCTCGGTTAGAAGCTGGCTTATGACACGTTCAGATACGCCCTGGTCAGCGTAGCCCATGCCTCTCTTGGGAACCAAAGCGTCAAACTCGTCAAAGAATATTATGGCAGGAGAAGCCATCCGAGCTTTCCTGAAGACTTCTCTAACCGCCCTTTCAGACTCTCCAACCCACTTGCTGAAGACTTCAGGCCCCTTAATCGTTATGAAGTTGGATTCGCTTTCGCTGGCCACTGCTTTCGCCAGCAGCGTCTTCCCGCAGCCTGGAGGACCGTAGAGGAGGATGCCTTTCGGAGGTGCAATGCCAACCCTCTCGAAAGCCTGAGGATACTTCAGAGGCCACTCAACAGCCTCCCTCAGCTCCTTCTTAACCTTCTCCAGCCCTCCAATATCATCCCAGCGGATGTTCGGGATTTCTATGAAGACCTCTCTCATGGCGGTTGGAGTTATCTCCCGGTAGGCCGCCATAAAGTCGTCCATCCGGATTTCCATGCTCTCCAAGATTTGGGGAGGTATCCGCTCCTGCTCCAAGTCTATGTTGGGAAGGTATCTTCTCAAAGCCTTCATGGCAGCCTCCCTGCACAGGGCGGCTATGTCCGCCCCCGTGTATCCATGGGTTATATCCGCCAGCATCTTCAAGTTTACATCTTTAGCCATAGGCATGCCTCGAGTGTGAATCAGCAGGATTTCGAAGCGTCCATCCTTGTCAGGCACTCCTATCTCGATTTCCCTGTCGAAGCGTCCAGGCCTCCTAAGAGCGGGGTCAAGCATGTTAGGGACGTTTGTAGCCCCTATAACTATGACGTTTCCCCGGGTTTGAAGCCCGTCCATGAGAGCCAGCAGCTGGGCTACAACCCTCTTCTCCACTTCTCCAACAACTTCCTCTCTCTTAGGCGCTATGGCGTCGATTTCATCTATGAAGATGATGCTGGGAGCGTTCTCTTGGGCTTTCTGGAAGATTTCTCTAAGTCTGGCTTCTGATTCGCCGTAGAATTTGCTCATGATTTCAGGCCCATTAATATTGATGAAGTAGGCGTTGGCCTCGTTGGCCACTGCTTTCGCCAGTAGCGTCTTCCCGCAGCCTGGAGGACCATGGAGCAGAACGCCCTTAGGAGGCTCGATACCAAGCCTCTGGAACAGTTCAGGATGTCTAAGCGGAAGTTCAACCATCTCCCTTATCCGCTGGACTTCCTCGTGGAGGCCTCCAATATCCTCGTAGGTTATCCTGGGGATTCCCTTCTTCTCCGGGGCTGGCTCGCTTAGAACCTGGAATATGGTGCCGGAGGTAACTCTGACTATGCCTGAAGGCCTGGTTTTAGCTACCGTGAAGGGCATGGCGTTCCCGAAGACGGATAAGAGAACAATGTCCCCCTCAACTAGGGGCATCTCTAAAAGGCGTGACTTAACAAAGTTTGTGAAGTCAGGGTCGAACTCTATTCGAACGTCTACTGGGGCTAGGGTTACGCTGGAGGCGTTGTGAACCATGGCTTTCCTAACGGTTACATACTCGTTCAGCGATATCTGAGCGTTCCTCCGGGTGAGCCCGTCTATACGTATAATGTCTACGCCCTGGTCTTCAGGGTAGGCAGGCCATGCTATGGCGGCTGTAACTTTTTTACCTCTGATTTCCAGGATGTCGCCTGCCATTACGTCTAGGACTTCCATAGCCCTCTGGTCTATTCTAGCCTTTCCTCTGCCTACGTCCCTCTGCTTGGCTTCAGCAACTCTAAGCTGTATTTCACTTGTCATAAGTCTGGGCTCACCCCTTCGCACTAATGGTTAAACCTCTCATAAGACTTAAGCTTTAATTCGTTTTCGACATAAAATAAACCCTTTTTCCACCGCTTTCCCCGCAGGAAATCCTGCGAAACCTTTACGTTTACATTTAAAATCTTCTAACCATTAATACCTCTACTTCACCCACACCTTCAACTTTCTTAACGGCTTCTTCCACTTCCTCCATTTTACCTGTCTGGTCTTCCGGGAGAACCAGGTGGGCTATCAAGGCTTTCAGCCCGAAGGCTATAGGCTCCTCCTCAAACTTGTAAATTCTAACCCCGCTTGGAAGCTTTTCAGCAAGCCTCTTCTTTAAAGCCTCCAGGTCCGTGTCGGCTTCGGATGGAAGCAGCTTCAGGGATGCTACAACTTCACCCATCACGCTTCACCCTTTAAGCCTTTAGGGGCCTTGAAAGCCGCATTTAGGGCATTTATAGGCTCTGCCGAACTTCCTGCATTTCTCACATCTGACTATGGTTATCTGGCCGCAGTTCTGGCATGGAAACCTCACGTAGTATTCAAGCGGGATAATGGTTCTACCGCAGGAGGTGCATATGGGAACCTTAACTTCACCTACTCCTGTGGAGGCTTCTAAACCCACTCCTCAACCTTCCCCTGCAAGCCTTAAATGAGAGGGGAAGCCTAAAACTCCTATATATAAATTGCCTTCCAAGAGGCTTTCCCGGGATGACTGAAGAATTCCAGTACACCCAGAACATCATAGTCAGAGAAGACTTAAAGCTCTCCAAGGGGAAGCTCTGCAGCCAAATAGCCCACGCAGCCGTCTCAGCCGCCGAAAAAGCGAGAAAAACCAAGCCTGAATGGTGGAGGCAGTGGATTGACGAAGGCCAGCGGAAAGTAGTGCTGAAAGCTGAAGGCTTCCAAGAGCTGGAAAAGCTTAAAGCTGAAGCCGAAAGCCTAGGGCTGCCCACAGCCCTCATAGAAGACCGAGGCCTAACAGAGGTTCCGCCCGGAACGGTAACCTGCCTTGGAATAGGGCCAGCCCCAATAAGCCTGATAAACAAGGTTACAGGACGGCTGAGGCTCCTATAAAAATCGTCCGCATAGTAAACCTTAATTGTAATTGTTCTGGTTACTTTCAATAGAAAGCCTGGAAGGTTTACAAGATTGAAAGAGGTCAGCATAGAAATCATCCGGGAGAAAGATGGTAGCTACGCCATTGCCTGCTCATCGCTGAAAGTATACAGTGTAGGAAAAACTTTAGAGGAAGCTAAAAATTTAAAGAAGCACTTGAATTACATCTTTCCTTATTAAAAGAAAAAGCCATAAAACTGGTTGAAAATCAGATTAAAGTAGGCTGATTTTCCAAACTTTTCTTCTGTTGTTGGCAGCTTTCTTGATTAAAGTTTAGAAGAATACCAGGAAGATGGATTATTGATGCGTTTAAAACCTATACGGGGAGGTGAGCTTATAAAGATACTTTGCCGTAATTTTGGCTTTAAGGTGGTTCGCCGTAAGGGCAGTCATGTTACCCTTGAACGTGATGGTGTTTTTCGTCACCGTTCCTGTAAAGGAGATAGGTGTAGGGCTGCTTAGCAGAATACTGAGAGATTGCGGTATCCCACGTGAAGACTACCTTAAATGTTTATAACCGGTTTAATGCGGGCTTCAGGTTTTCCTGTTTTCTGGTGGAATGTATCTGCCTCTCGCCTTAATTTCTTCGAGTTTTCCTTCGGTTTCCCTGAGTTTTTTCTTTCCAAGAATTTTCCCGTAGCCTTCTAGGAC
>QMXU01000110.1 GCA_003662305.1 Candidatus Hecatellales archaeon | reverse complement strand
CACCAATGTCGAGCAAGCTCAGACCGCTGAGGAGGCAGGTGCTGTAGCCGTAATGGTGCTTGACAAGCTTCCAGCCGACGTGAGGAAGGCTGGAGGAGTCGCCCGCATGTGCGACGTGAAGATCATAGAAGAAGTTATGGACCACATAACCATCCCTGTAATGGCGAAATGCCGGATTGGACACTACATGGAAGCCAGAGTTCTTGAAGCTATAGGCGTAGACATGATAGATGAAAGCGAGGTTTTAACCCCTGCAGACGAGCATCATCACATAAACAAATGGGAATTCAAGGTTCCCTTCGTGAACGGGGCGAGAAACCTCGGCGAAGCCTTAAGACGCATAGCTGAAGGCGCCTCCATGATTAGAACCAAGGGTGAAGCCGGAACCGGAAACGTGGCTGAAGCTGTTAGACATGTTAAGGAGGTAATGGGCAGGATAAGAGAGCTGCGAAGCATGAGCGACGAGCAGCTTTTAGACGTTGCCAGAGAGCTTAAGGTCCCCTTCGAACTTGTGAAGGAAACCGCTATGCTCGGAAGGCTTCCCGTGGTGAATTTCGCAGCTGGAGGAATAGCAACCCCTGCTGACGCAGCCCTCATGATGTACCTCGGCTGCGACGGCGTCTTCGTAGGTTCAGGCATCTTCAAATCTGACGACCCCTTAGAGAGGGCCAGAGCCATCGTGATGGCTACAACCTTCTGGGATGACCCTGAAGCCGTGGCTGAAGCCTGTAAAATGGTGGTTGAAAAGAAGTCCATGCCAGGAGTAGACATTAAAACTCTCAAGCCTGAAGAGCTCATGCAAACCCGGGGGCAGTAAGCAGGCTTTGAAAACCCTTCCAGAAGTCAAAGTAGGCGTCCTAAACTTTCAGGGCGCCGTCTCAGAGCATGTGGAAGCCCTAAGCAAAACCCTGAAAGAACTGAACCTTAAAGGGCAGGTTCTAACCGTTAAAACCCCGGAACAGCTTGAAGAAGTTAAAGGGCTGGTGGTTCCAGGCGGCGAAAGCACAACCATCGGCAAGCTTTCAGCCAAGGAGCTTGCACCCAGAATAGTGGAGAGGGCTACCGGGGGAATGCCCATCCTAGGCACCTGTGCAGGGTTAATTCTGATGGCTAAGGAAGTTTACGATGCTAAGGTTGGCTCGGTGGAGCAGCCTCTCCTCCGCCTGATGGATATGAGGGCTATCCGAAACTTCTTTGGGAGGCAGGGAGAATCCTTTGAGGCTCCACTAACCGTTCCGTTGCTGGGCCGTGAACCCTTCCCAGGAGTTTTCATAAGGGCTCCCGTGGTTGAAAAGGTTTGGGGTGAAGCTGAAGCCTTCGCCACCTACAACGGTAAAGTCGTCGCCGTCCAGCAGGGTAGGCTTCTTGCAACAGCCTTCCACCCTGAGCTTACAGAAGACTTACGCCTCCACAAATACTTCATAAAACTTGTTTTAGACACGCTTTAACCCAAACCTATTTTAGGAAGACGGAAAATAACTAAGAAGCGTGAAAAGGGTGAACCTGGGATGGTTGTAATCTACGTGCTGGTGGTCACGGAGGTTGGAAAAGAAAACGAGGTTGCAGGGGAGCTGGGTAAAATAAAAGGTGTAACCGAAGCCAAAACGGTCTACGGCGAATTCGACGTTGTAGCCCGAATTGAAGCTCAAAACCTTAAGGAAGTAGATGAGATTATAACATCCCTAAGGAAGATTCTCGGAATCATCAGAACCGTAACTCTGATTTCAGCTTAAAGGCTTTCCAAGGCTTTCTCCACTTCTTTTAGCAGTTCTGAATGGCTTCTATAGGTTTTATCCGGAATCTTTGACAGGATAGTTTTAAGGGGGTACTGTTTCCCAGGCTTAACCTCTAGGAGTCTCCACCCGATTTTACCGGTTAAAGCCTTTTTTGAGGCTGGAAGCTTAAGGTTTTTCACTATACGCCATGCAGCCTCCACACCGCAGGCGTCGGTTAAAGGCGGAAAGCCTCCTGTCTCAAGATAGGCCTTAAAACGTAGGGCATCGTTGAACATGGCTAGGTTGTTGAAGAGAACGTAGACGGCTTCCACATCTTTGACGCCTGAAATTTTCCGTTTAAGGTTTTCCAGCTCGCTGTTGGAATACTCGTAGTAGTAGAGTTTCTCTCCTAAACCGTGAAGCCTGAAGTAGGCTATCCTTGAAACGTGGGCGGGCTCTCCGAGAAAAGGGTCAACACAGTGGACAACTCCAACCTTCGCTAGAAGCCTGCTTAAAGCCTTAAAGTTTTCAGGCTTAAACCATTCGGACCCCCGGCTTTCCCACACCAAGGTAAGCCCCAAGCTTCCAGCTTTCTCGAAAAGCTTCCCAGCCTTCTTAAGGGTTTCCTTGGTGGGCTTCAGGGAGCCCGGGGTCTGGATTAGAAGGATTTCCGCGTCGAGTTCACGGCAGGTTTCAGCCATGCGTTTGAGAGCTTGAGCTGTCTCCCTGTTCCAGGAAAGCTTATGGGTATGGCTTATGTCCTGGTGGGCTTTAACCGTGAACTCGAAGCTTTTAGGGGCTTCCCCCCGCCATTTCGCGAGCAATTTCGAGTTCAGATACCTGTAGAAGGTTGCGTTTATTTCGACAAGTTTCAGGTTTTCATAGTATCTGCTTTTCGACACCGGGAAACCGCAGCATCCAACTTTAACTTCCAAGCTTCAGAGGCCTCCCATAACCGTGAAAGGACGGGCTACTCTTAAATGTAACTCTCAACCTTAATTTTTGGTTGGGGAAGAAGCTGGGTTGACATCCGTTAAGCCTCCAGTAGCCTTAAAAGTCAGGGACCTGGGAAACTTTGCAAGGCTCACCCTGGCCCTCACAGATTCCCCGCCCATAATCTGGCTTTTCAAGTATAAAGGCAAAAAATACCTGGCAACCTTCTCCGTCTATCTTTCCTGGAAGGGGGACATACCTCTTTTCACCTACGTGGTCCTTAAAGGCAAGCCGGGGCCTTTCCTTGCCTATAAAAGCGACGGAGCCGGAGAGGAATACAAGTTTACCAACAACATTGAAAACCCACGTTATATTTACGCTCCCATCATAGTTCTAAGGGAAACCTACGACTTCCTTAAAGCTCCGGTGGAAGGAAAATTCCCGGAGCCCTCCAAGCCCATCAAAATGGAAGTAGACAGCCTCAACAGCCTTCTACGCCTCCTCTACCTCATCTCTGTTAGGGAAGGCTCCCTCTTCCCACTCTGGCTTTTCAAGTCGAACGGCAGACGTATCCTAGGCGTATGCGTGCCCTTCGAACACTATTACGAGGCCACCGCGCTCCCCGTTTTCTTCTACGTGAAGCTTGGCAGGAAGCCTCCAGCCCCCTTCATCCGGTACATGACAAGCTCGCTGAAGGGAGAAAACATAGACTTCAGCCATAACACCAGCGACACCAAGTATTTCTACGCGAAAATAATCGAAGTTGAACGTATGCCTCTCTTCCCCGACTAACCCTCCCCCGAGGCTTCAAAAATGGAGAAGTTTACAGATAGAATAGCTAAATCCTCGAAAAAGAAGAGGTCGAAGATAATTCTCGCATTAGACCTCGACCCTTCAACCTCAAACCTGCTGGATAAAGGCTTAAACATTTTAAGCCAGGCTTCCCAGAGCATCTGCGCCGTTAAAATTAACAGGCATATGCTGCTTCCCTTGGGGCTGCTTGGAGGCGTTAAAAGGCTGGTGGACTACGCGCACAGGCTTGACCTCCCAGCCATCATGGACTGCAAGCTTAACGATATAGGTTCAACCAACAGGGTTATGGCTGAATGGTTTTTCAGGGCTGGCTTCGACGCTTTAACGGTTAGCCCCTACGTAGGCTGGGAGCAAGGACTTGAACCGGTCTTCCAGCTTGCAAAGGAGCAGGGTAAAGGTCTTCTCGTCCTCACCTACATGAGCCATAAGGGGGCTGAGCAAACCTTCGAGAAGGCTCTCCTAGCCGGCTACGGGAAGCCTAAGCCAGCCTACAAGGT
>QMXU01000109.1 GCA_003662305.1 Candidatus Hecatellales archaeon | reverse complement strand
TCAGAGGTTTCCACTAGCCTCCTAATCCTGGCAACTGCTCCGGGGGGAAGCGAGTACTCCTCAGCCCTCTTCAGGTCCTCCCTAGTTGGATGGGGGCTTTCAACCTGTGCTTCAACGTCTCTAAAGCTTTCCGCCTCTAAAACCTTGAAGCTTCGCCCTGCACCAGCCAGAAAGCGTCCTGCCTCCTCCGGGCTTCCAAGGGTTGCTGAAAGGCCTATCCGCTGGAATTCTCCAGCAGCCATCCTCAGCCTTTCAAGCCCGAGGGCAAGCTGGGCTCCACGCTTGTCGCATAAGACCTCGTGCAGCTCGTCTACGATAACCCATCTCACAGCCTTAAGGTGGCGGCGCATACGTTTCCCGGGCAGAATGGCCTGCAGGGTTTCAGGCGTGGTTATGAGCATGTCAGGGGGCTTTAGGGCTTGAATCCTCCTGGTGGCTACGGGGGTGTCGCCATGTCTAACCTCAACCTTCACGCCAAGCCTTCTGCCAAGCTCCTTCAGCCTCCTGAAAATGTCGCGGTTGAGAGCTCTGAGGGGGGTTATGTAGAGAATTTTTATTCCAGGCTTCTCGCCGCCGCTCCCCCTAACCCTTAAAAGGCTTTCGAAGACGGGGAAAACAGCAGCCTCCGTTTTGCCGCTTCCGGTGGGAGCCACCAGCAGAACGTTTTCACCATCGAGGATGGGCTTCTGCGCCAGCAGCTGGATGGCTGTGGGACGCTGGAATCCAAGGTTTTCTAGCTCCCTCATGAGGGCTGGAGAGTATTCTTTGAAGCTCAACCCTTCACCCGCCTACCATGGAGCCACCAGATATGCCGCAGCCCCATAGAAGCCTGTTAAAACCCCAAGCGTCGTATGGGCTGCCCTCAAAACTTCAAGCCATCCCCCGTGTGGGCGGCGTCCTGAAAGCCTTACCACCAGAAGCATAACCCCTGAGAGAAGGGTTAGAACCCCGTGGACCAGCGCGGTGGTGGCAAGCCCGCAGTGGCTAAGCTGGATGATGAAGCTCAAGGCTTCCTCCCAACCGGGTAAATGTAGAGGGGCTTATGGTTTTCAGGTAGGCTGAGCACGGCTGAAACCTGCTTGTCGTGGAAGGCTCCCACAGCTACGGTTGCCAGCCCTAAGGCTTCAGCCTGCAGGTAAACGTTTTCACCGGCATGGCCTGCCTCCATGTGAACATACCTGGTTTTCCCTCTTTCGCCATACCGCTCCGCAGTCCGCTCGTAGACGGCGCATACCACAAGGTTTACAGCTGCCCTTCCAACCCATTCCTGGCCTAGGGCGGCTGAGCATAGTTCCCGGTGGAAGTCGCCTGGTTTAACCATGGAGATGCTGTGGTTTTCAGGCTTATAGTGGTAGACTCCTGCCTGAAGCCCTTTCACCCCTCCGCTTCCAGCTTCCACGTAGACTTCAAGCGGGTAGGTTGCTCCAGCGCTGGGGGCAGCTCTAAACTTGAGGTTCGGCTCCGTAACCCCTTGGGCAGCCCAGAGCAGCTGGCCTAGCTCCCACAGCTCCAGGGGGCTCCCAGAGTATTTCCTCCTGGAACGCCTGCTGGCTATGGCTTCCTCAACGGTTACTTCGCCTTTAAGCCTTGGAGGGGGCAGAGTTAAGGCTTCCCCAGCCTCCCAGGCTGTATGCTTCGGCGGCACCACTATTCTGAAGCCTCCAAGCAGGAAGGCTGAAAACACGGAGAGCAGGGTTAAACCTAACATGGTTAAAACCGTTCTCCTAGATGGGTGCCCAGAAGACATAGCCCACCTAGCTTATCTAACCCTCCAAGATAAATTAGGTTTTAGCAAGCCTCCTCCTTAAATACTGGAGGAAAATTTTAAGGTCTGTACGTCTCGTAGGGTCGGCTTCAGCCTTCACCGCTTCCTCCAAGGCTTCCGCCAGCCTTTCAGCCTGTGCTGTTTCGCCCAGGAGAACGCTTACCTTCCATCTCAGCCATTCCGGATTCTGAAGGTAGGGGGTAGCCTCAGCGAGAACTTCGTCCACCAGCTCCCTCAACCCTCCTCAACTCCCTCAGCCATAACAGCTAAAACCAAGAAGACGAGTAAGGCTATGAAGATGGCGAGCCCCAAATCCTTGGTGAAGCCTAAAAACTCCAAGCCTTGAACCCCGCATTCTCCGGTTAGGTCTTCAGCATACTAGGGCTGAAGCCGATATTAAAAAGAGTTCGCTGGAAGGCTTAAATTTTTAAGCTTCCACTATATCGTGCAGAACTTCCTATAGTAGGACAGCATGACATCGTAAACGTTCATGTCCTTGACGCGGCAGAAAGCTTTTCGCCCTATTCTTGTTTTCAGCATCCCGCTGAGGGCGAACTCCAAGGGGTAAATCATTATCCCCTTTTTAAGCCCATGCCTCCTGAGAAGAACCTTCGGATTGTCCCTGTCGAAGTCGAGGTATATGCGATGGATGATTAGGTCAGCCTCTTTCCTAGCGAAGAAGGCACTTGGAAAGTTATCCTTACAGTAGAAAAGTTCGTCTTCCCGCTTCTCGTCAAACCATATCTCATCGTCTATTTCTCCTCTGCTTTTTAAATCCCTGTAGATTTCAGTGTCAGGATGAACCTTGAAGAACTGGAAGTTAAAAACGTCAAAATACTTGAAGAGGCTTAACGTCATTTCCACGTCTTCGTAGGCTTCACCTGGAAGAGAAACCATGAAGTAGCCTATAGACCAGTAGCCAAGCTCCCTACAGTTTCTTATGGTTTTAATAATCTGGTCTCTTGTCGCCCCCTTCTTAATCTTTTTAAGAATCCTGTTGGAGCCGGATTCCACTCCAACCCCGACGATCACGCATCCAACCTTTCTAAGTTTTTCAAGAATATCCCTCGGAGTTCCAGCTCTAATGTCTATCCGGAAGTTTACGTCCAGCTTCTCCTCTTTGAGGAGGCTGCAGAACCTGGCTGTTTTCTTGAGGTCCCCGATGAAAAGGGCGTCGTAGAATCTGAAGTATCCTATCTTATACTTGTCTGCTAAGAATTTCATTTGCTCCACCAGCTTTTCAGGCGTTATGCTCCTCCAGACCCCCCGGCATATGAAGGGGGTGGCGCAGAAGGTGCACTTGAAAGGACATCCCCTAGAGGCTATTATCGGAATATGCTTTCTCTTCCTCAGCTCATGTGGGGTTTCCACATCCTTCCAGTTTTTCAGTATTCTCTCGTAGGTTAGAGCATAATCGTAGTGGAGCCTGTTTATGTCCGCCAGCGGCCTATCCGGGTTTCTCACAATCTTGTCTCTGCTCCTCCAGCTTATCCCTTTTATTTCTTTGAGGGGTTTGCCGCTGACGATTTCAAGCATGGCTTCTTCGCCTTCAAACCTAACCACGATGTCGACGAAGGGGTAGTGCTCCAAGATTTGCCTGTCCAGGCTGTTAACGTGGGGGCCTCCTACAACCACCTTGCAGTCCGGGTTCACCTCCTTAACCTTCTTGGCAAAACTGAAGCATTGAAACCTTGACTCCGTGTAGCATGATAAGCCGACAATATCCGCCTTCCCCGCTTTGGCTAAAACCTGTTTTTCGTTTAGATTCTCCAGGATGGGCTCTACGATTTCCACGTCCCAGTTGGAGTTCTCTTTAACATAGGTGCCTATAAAGCCGAGTCCAAGGGTTGGAGCCCACGTAACCCCCTGGAAGTAGGGGTTAACGAGCAGCAACTTCAAACTTTCAACCTTCAGGTTCCCTAGAAAATTTAGCTGGCAGCCCAGCCTAATAAGTTTAAGGGAACTAAAAAGGCTGGGAGCTTAAATTTTTAAGTAGGGTAATACTAGCTATTTCGCAGACCCTATAGGGGCGGTTCGTGGGGCGTAGAAAGGTTGAGCGCTAAGATTGGAAGAATCATAAGGATTGCAGGGCCTGTTGTAACCGCAAGCGGAATGCTTGGAGCTCAAATGTACGAGCTTGTAATGGTTGGAGAAGAGAAGCTTATAGGCGAAATCATCAGGGTTGAAGGCGAAAGAGCCACAATCCAGGTCTACGAGAAGACC
>QMXU01000108.1 GCA_003662305.1 Candidatus Hecatellales archaeon | reverse complement strand
GGAGAAGATAACCTTATATCCTTCGACATGGGGGGCACCACAGCCAAGGTTGCACTTGTAGAGAGAGGCCAGCCTAGAATAACAACCGTCTTCGAGGTTGGAGGATACAGGTTTAAGAAGGGAAGCGGCTACCCCGTTGAAGTTCCAACCATAGACCTCATAGAAATAGGGGCTGGAGGAGGAAGTATAGCTCATGTGGAAATGGGCCTGCTGAAGGTTGGCCCTGAAAGTGCTGGAGCCGATCCGGGGCCAGCATGCTACAGGCTAGGAGGAACCCAGCCGACGGTCACAGACGCAGACCTAGTGCTCGGCTACCTCAACCCCGACTACTTCGTAGGAGGAGAGATGAAGCTTCAGAGGGATCTAGCCGTTAAGGCCATAGAGGAATACGTGGCTAAGCCTTTAGGCTTAAGCGTGATCGAGGCTGCCCTCGGAATCCACGATGTTGTAAACGCGAACATGGCAAGGGCCATGAGGGCTGTATCCATAGAGCGGGGTAGAGACCCCCGCATGCTGACGCTTGTAGCCTTCGGGGGAGCAGGCCCAGTTCACGCCAACAGGCTTGCAGAGCAGAACAAAATTAGAAAGCTCGTCATCCCGCTGGCTGCAGGAGTTGCCACAGCCATAGGCATGCTGGCCAGCGACGTGAAATTCGACTTCGTCAGAACCTACGTGGCAAGAATTGAAGAGGTAAACCTGGACACGGTGCGCAGCCTCTACAAGGAAATGGAAAGCGAAGCTGTGGAGCTTCTGAAGGCCGCCGGAGTCACCCAGATGGAGCTTGTGAGAAGCGTGGACATGAGATATGTAGGGCAAGCCTACGAGCTGAACGTGCAGATACCAGGCGGAGAGCTTTCAGCGGGCACCGTGAAAACCCTTGAAGACTCCTTCATCAGCCTATACGAAGAAACCTACGGTTTCACCACGGGAGACCCCGTTGAAACGGTGAACTGGAGGCTTCTAGCAGTAGGCAAGGTTCCAAGGGTTAAAGTTAAAAGAGTTAAGGAGAAAGGCAGAGCCGAAGACGCTCTTAAAGGTAAGAGGAAAGCCTTCTTCGCCGAGTATGGCGAATACGTTGAATGCGACATTTACGACCGTTATAGGCTGCTTCCGGAAGCCTCCATCCAGGGGCCTGCCATCGTTGAGGAGAGGGAGTCCACGGTGGTGGTATGCCCCAAGGCTAAGGCTACCGTGGACGAATACCTAAACCTGATTATCACCTTGGAGGGGTGAATGAGCATGCCTGAAGAGTTCGACCCGGTTAGGCTTGAAATCCTGTGGAGCGGGCTTCTCTCGATAGTTGAGGAAATGTCCATCACATTGAAGCGGACAGCCTACTCGGAGCTGGTGAGGGAGGCAAACGACTTCTCCTGCGCCCTCTTCGACAGGGAGGGCAACATGCTGGCTCAAACAGACTGGATTGGAACTCCTGGCCACCTAGGCTCCATACCGAAAATCATGGAAAGCGTTTTCAGAGAGTTCCCCGTTGAAACCTTAAAGCCAGGCGATGCCGTGGCAACCAACGACCCGTGGCTCGGCTCAGGCCACCTACCCGACCTCGTAATGATATCACCCATCTTCAGCGACGGTGAAATTTTAGCTTTCGCAGTGAACATCGCCCACCACTCAGATGTCGGAGGCAGAGCCGCTGGAGGACACATAGCCGACTCCAGGGAAATCTTCGAGGAGGGAATAAGAATTCCCCTGCATAAAATCTACAGGGCTGGAGAGCCTAACGAAGACACCATTAAAATGATAACAGCCAACGTCAGGGAGCCCAGAGAATACCTAGGCGACATAAAAGCACAGCTTTCAGCCAACTTCGTTGGAGAGCGCAGACTTAAAGAGTTCATGAAAGACAATCAGATTGAAGATTTAATGCCCCTGGCAAGAGCCATAATAAGCACTACGGAGAAGGCTACCAGAGAAGCCATAAGCCAGGTGGATGATGGAACCTACAGCCATGAGCACGAGTTCGACGGGCCGGAGCCAGGTTCACCCGTTAAAATAAAGGTAAGCATAGAAGTTAAAGGAGAGCAGATGAAGGTTGACTTCACAGGTTCCTCGCCTCAGACGGCTTCCGGCTTGAACTGCCCCTTCAACTACACTTACGCTTACGCCATCCACGCCGTTAAGGGCTCTCTAACCCCAACGCTGCCCTTCAACGCTGGAGCCCTCAAGCCCATAGACGTCTACGCTCCGGAAGGGACAATCATAAATGTGAGGTTTCCGGCGGCGGTAGGAGCCAGGCATCTTCTCTCATGGCATGTGAACGCGGCTATGATGGGGGCGCTGGCTAAGGTCATACCTGACAGGGTGCTGGCTGGAAGCGGAGGAGAATCAAACATGCCGCAGTTTTCAGGGATAAACCCGAGGACAGGCAGATTCTTCGTCCACGTGGCCATGCACTCCGGAGGGCTTGGAGCTCGCCCTGACAGAGATGGAATCCACTGCTTCGCCTTCCCTCCGAGAGCTGAAAACACGCCGGCTGAAGTAACGGAAACCGAGCATCCGCTGAGAATAGAAAGGCTGGAGCTCATCCAAGACTCTGGGGGAGCTGGAAAGTTCCGGGGAGGATGCGGAATAGTAGTAGACTACCGGGTGCTAACCGAAAGCCCCTGCACCATCGTCAACCCCATAGACTGGATTGAATACGGGCCTCCGGGAATCCTCGGCGGAAAGCCTGGTTCAACTTCCAAGTTTATACTGAACCCTGGCCCCGGAGAAACCATGCTTGGAAAGGAACTTGTAAGGGTTCCCCCCGGAAGCCTTATCAGATGCTACCTTCCAGGCGGAGGAGGCTACGGCACCCCTCTCGAAAGAGACCCGAACCTCGTGCTTGAAGACGTGGTAAACGGCATAGTCTCGCTGGAGAAGGCTAAAACAGAATACGGCGTAGTAATAGACCCTGAAACCATGAAGGTGAACCTTGAAGAAACCGAGAAGCTTCGCAAGTCTCTAATGGGCAGCAGATAGGCGGAAACCCGCGTAAAGGCTTAACCTTTAAGTCTTTGTCCACCTTTTTTGGTGCTCTCCTCTGCTAATGCAGACTTGTTGAAGAATGTCTGAAAAAATACTTTAATGATTAAAATTTTCCAGTGAGAAATTAAAGCTTAAAGTGGCTATTTAATACTTCTAATGTTAGCGAAGCTTAAATTGTGATAGTAAGCTTGGAGGTTCAACCCTTGAAAAAACTGATTTTCAACCCAGAAAAATGTACTGGATGCAGAGCCTGCGAGCTTGCCTGTAGCTTCTCCTGCGAGGGACTCTTCATCCCAAGCAAGTCTAGGATTAAAGTGTCAAGAATAGACGAGGAAGGCATAGACATACCGATGGGCTGCTTCCACTGTGACCAGGCTCCATGCATGCTTCTATGCCCGGTCAGAGCCATATACTTCGACAAAGACATCGGCGGCGTGCTGATTAACCATGATAAGTGCATCGGATGCAGACTTTGCATGACAGCATGCCCCTTCGGAGCCATAAGCTACGACAGCGAGAGAAGGCTCGTATACAAATGCGACCTGTGCGGTGGAGACCCCGAATGCGTGAAGTGGTGTTTCACCCAGGCTCTAACCTACGAAGAGGCTGAAACGCTGGCAAAAGATAAGAGAGCTAAAAAAGTGGAGTCGACGGTTGCAGCTCTAACAGCGGCAGCCAGGCTTGTTGTGCCGGGGAGGGGATAACGGTGGTGGAAGTCTTCGAGTATGGAGGCTACGCCGGACAGATGCTTAGAGTAGACTTGACCAAGGGGGAAATAAGAAAGGAGTCTCTCTCAAAGGAGCTCTGCACCCTTTACATTGGAGGAAGAGGGAGAGACGCTAAAATCCTCTACGACGAGCTTCCGCCAGACGCAGACCCCCTATCACCGGACAACATGCTATGCATCTCCACAGGTCCGGTTACAGGGCTGCTGGGGGTGACGACAGGCCGTCTGAACGTGGCAGCCCGCTCTCCTCTAACGGGAATCTACGGTAACTCTAATGCTGGAGCCCACTGG
>QMXU01000107.1 GCA_003662305.1 Candidatus Hecatellales archaeon | reverse complement strand
GGAGTAGCCTACCTTGAACGAACAGTTAGGCGGCTCCTAGCCCTCACAGGCGTTAAGCCTGAAGTTTTAGCCTGCGACCTCCACCCCAGGTTCAACTCAACCCTCCTAGCCAGAAAACACGCTGAAGAGTTCGGATGCCAGCTGGTTCAGGTTCAACACCACTACGCTCACGCCCTAAGCCTCATGGCTGAGCAGGGCTTAGAGGAGATAGTGGCAGTGGTATGCGACGGCTTCGGGTATGGTGCGGATGGAAAGGCTTGGGGTGGAGAAGTGCTCTACTGCAGCCCAGCTGGCTGGGAAAGGCTTGCACACCTTGAAGAGCAGCCCATGATAGGAGGAGACCTAGCAGCCCTATACCCCTTAAGGATGGCCTATGGAATGCTTGCCAGGGCAGGCTTCGAAGAGGCTGAGGAATGGCTGAAGTCTAAGGCGGAAATGCTTCCCCACGGAAAGCAGGAAGCCGAAGTAGTCGCTAAAATGTTCAGGCAAAACCGCTTCACGGCTACCACGAGCACAGGACGGGTTCTCGACGCTGCCGCAGCCATCCTAGGCTTATGCTACCGGAGAACCTATGAGGGGGAGCCGGCTATGAAGCTGGAGGCTGCAGCCAGCCGTGGAAGGAAAACCTTAAACCTCAAGCCTGAAATTTCTGGCAGGATACTGAAAACTTCAAATGTAGCCCGTGCTTTAGTGGAAAACCATGGCAGGCACAGAGTGGAAGACCTAGCCTACACCGTTGAGGAATACCTGGCTGAAGGGCTGGCTGAGCTTGCCTGCGCCGAGGCGGAAAAGCTTGGAGTTAAAGCCGTAGGCTTCACGGGGGGTGTAGCCTTCAACCACCATATAGCCTCAGCCTTCAGGAGGCTGGTGGAGGGAAGAGGCTTTAAGCTGTACGTCAACCTCATGGTTCCCCCGGGAGATGGAGGGCTTTCGCTGGGACAGGCTTTCAAAGCCGGGCTGGAAGGTTAAAATATTACGGGGTTATTAGGGCTTCTAAGGCTTGGGGAAGCCTAGATGTGTCTTGCTATCCCGGCTAAGGTGCTGGAGGTTTCTGGAAGCAGGGCTAAAGTAGATTTCGGGGGAGGCGTAACCAGGGAGGTGAACGTTTCCCTTCTTGAAAAGGTTAAGGTTGGAGACTACGTGATAGTTCACGCAGGCTTCGCCATCCAGATTCTGGACAGCGAGGAAGCTGAGAAAACCTTGAAGCTCTGGGAGGAGGTTCTTGAAGCAGGCTTCGAAGGTGGAAGCCATGGTTGAAATAGTCAAGGCTGGGGAGGGAGAAATCCTAGACGTCGAGCTAGACGTAAACCTTCAGCGTAGAAACTTTGAGCTGGCTGAAGCCAACAGGAGGCTGCTTGAAAGCTTCAAGGTTAAGGCTGTAGACTTCATGGGCTCCGTTGGCTCCGGTAAAACCTGCCTCATAGGCAGGCTGGTGGAAACGCTTAAACCGGAATACCGCATCGGCGTTATAGGCGGAGACCTCACCACAACCATAGACATGGACTTACTAAGCCGCCTTGGAGTTCCAGTAGTCCAAGTGAACACTGGAAGAGAATGCCATTTAGACGCAAACCTGGTGGCTAAAGCCCTAGAAAAATTCAACCTTAAAGAGTTAGACCTGCTCTTCATAGAAAACGTCGGCAACATTATATGCCCAGCTGACTTCCCCCTGGGCGCCCACCGCCGGGTGGCAGTGGTAAGCGTGGTGGACAGCCCCTACACGATTGTGAAGCATCCCTTAACCTTCCAAACAGTGGATGTGGCGGTTCTAAACAAGATAGACCTTGCGGAAGCCGTTGGAGCCGACATAGGCAGGCTTGAAGCTGACATCCGAAAAGTAAACCCCAAACTTAAAATCGTGAAGGCAAGCTGCAAGACAGGGCTGGGAGTTGGAAAGCTTAGAGAAGCCTTAGAACTCTAACCCAGCCGGAAACAAGGGGAGATGAAAGGGTAGGGTTGCACGAGTTCTCAGCCGCCACCCAGATGGTCGAGCTTGTCCTAGCCGAAGCCCAAAGGAGAAACGCGAAAAAGGTTTTAGAGGTCAAAGTCATAGTTGGAAAGCTTAGTTTCCTGAATCCTGAGCAGTTAAGGTTTGCCTACGAAATTCTCTCGGAAGGCACCATCCTGGAAAACTCTAAACTGAGGATAGAGGAGCAGGAGGGAGCCATCGAATGTTTAAAGTGCGGCTACAAGGGCGGGCTTCCCGTGGAAGACAACGTCTACTACCATCTCGGCGTACCCTTCCTCCGCTGCCCGAAATGCAAAGGTGAAGCCAGAATAATCAAGGGAAAAGACTTCACCGTTAAATCCATCCGCATAGAGGTGTAGCCATGTTCAGGTTTAGAGACAAAACCTTAGCCGAAAAAATCCTCACGGGCATCCGAAAGCTGAACCCTGGAAGCCTACGTATAATGCATGTCTGCGGAACCCATCAGGACACGCTGGTCCGCTTCGGCCTCGACAGCCTTCTCAGGGAGGCTGGCGTCGAAATCAGGCAGGGCCCAGGATGCCCTGTATGCGTGACCACGGACCGCGAATACTTGGAGGCAGCAGTCCTCGCTGGGAAAGGTAAAACCGTTGCCACCTTCGGAGACGCTTCGAAGGTTCCCTGCATGAACGGGAGAAGCCTCCTAGACCTGAGGGCTGAGGGCTGCGATGTCCGCGTGGTTTACGGTGTGGACGACGCTCTCAAGCTTGCCGTGGAGAAAAAGCTTGAAACGGTTTTCCTGGCCATAGGATTTGAAACCACGGCTCCCAGCACGGCTTCCACGCTTCTGCTGGAGCCTCCGGAAAGCTTCACCGTGCTCACCTGTCACAGGTATATTCCCCCAGCTGTTAAGGCTATCCTCGAGATGGGTGAGGTCAGGCTTCAAGGGCTTATAGAGCCAGGCCATGTGAGCACCATTATAGGGGTGAAACCCTACGTTGAAATCTCGGAGAGCTTCAGAATACCTCAGGTGGTAGCAGGCTTTGAGCCTTTGGACCTCCTCATGGCCGTGTACATGATAGCCAGGCAGGTGGCGGAGGGAAGAGCTGAAGTGGAAAACGAGTATCGGCGCACCGTCCGCTACGAGGGAAACCCTAAAGCACTGGAAATCCTAGGCGAAGTCTTCGAGCCCTTCAACGTGGGGTGGAGGGGGTTCCCCGAGATTCCAGGCTCAGGCATGAAGCTTAGGGAAGGCTTCCAGCAGTACGACGCAAGGCTACGCTACGAGGACGAGCTTAGAGAAGTTCAAGGACTCCTCGTCGAACTTCCAGAAGCCAAAGGCTGCAGGTGCGGTGAAATCCTCCGAGGCATAATCGACCCCTGGGAATGCCCGCTTTTCGCGAAGGCCTGCACGCCCAGAACACCTATAGGCCCATGCATGGTCTCCATAGAAGGCACATGCAACATTGAATACAAATACCGCCACGCAGAAATCTTCAAGGGTCAAAATCTATGAGAGGAGGACTGACGGGAAGTATGGTTATAGTAGTTTCTTCTTCCACCATCCAGACTTGAATGTTCACTGATTTTGGGAATAAGCTCCGAATGAAATCCAAATCTTCTTTGGTAAGAGTGGTCTCCGCTTTGAAAATCACTACCCAACCATTCTGTTTTTCCGTCCGGTATGGCTGGCCAATAAACAGAAATTTCTCTCCAAACCTTCCCGCTAAAGAGCTTTTAACTAGGTCATAATCTACAATCTTAAGGCTGCCAGCTCCCTTTCCCCTCCAAAATTCATGTTTTTGCGTTTCTGTTTGGGTTACGGCTTCTCTCTTTTGCGGGGTCACCTGAACAGTAATGACCATTGGTAGAATGGAAATAGCAAGAATCACCGTTAAGATTAGGCAGGTTATTCTCAGAGACTCGGAAGGCAAAGGTTTCTCCTTAACAAAGGAGAATGGCAGTGTCGACTTAAAGCTTTTGTTTTGGGGTTGGGCTGTGTTAGCCGTTTGGAGGGTTAAGCCTTGGATGGGCTTCCAGACCCGTATCCGGAGGGGGGTTGAGGCTTAGAGGCCGCTCTTGCG
>QMXU01000106.1 GCA_003662305.1 Candidatus Hecatellales archaeon | reverse complement strand
GACCAAACCCTACGGGATACCTACCTACGTTACCGTGAGGCAGATAATGGTGGACGGCACAGGCATGTGCGGCTCATGCCGGGTTCTGGTTGACGGGGAGATGAAGCTCACCTGCATCGACGGCCCGATTTTTAACGCTCACAAAGTCAGCTTTGACGAAGTACTCCGCAGGCTTGCGAGGTTTCAGAAGGAGGAAAAGGAAGCCATGGAATTTTACAGGAGGAAGTGAAGGGATGTCGAAGGTTAGAAAGGAAAGAGTTCCGGTGAGGAAAAGGCCTCCTGCCGAGCGGATTAAGGACTTCGACCCCGTTGTGATAGGATACAGCGAGGAGGACGCTGTGTCGGAGGCACGCAGATGCCTTGAATGCAAGGAACCCTTCTGCACCAAAGAATGCCCCATCCACATCAGGATTAAGGAGATGATAAAGGCTATTGCTGAGGAAGACTTTGAAAAAGCATTCTACATCGTTAAGGAGGACAACCCCATCCCAGGCATAACAGGGAGAGTTTGCCCGCAGGAGCTCTTATGCGAGCATGTCTGCGCATTAGGCAAGGCCTGCGAGCCGGTGAGCATAGGCAAGCTTGAAATGTTCATCGCAGACTGGGCTAGAAGCAAAGGCGTGGAAGTAAAGCTTAACATAAAGGATAGACCGGAGAGAATCGCCATTATAGGCTCTGGGCCTGCCGGAATCACATGCGCGTATGAGCTACGTAAGACGGGTTACCAGGTAACCATTTTTGAAGCGCTCCACAAGGCGGGAGGAGTTCTCCAGTACGGTATTCCAAGCTTCAGGCTGCCGAAGGACGTGGTAGACTACGAGATTTCCAGCCTTCAAAAAATAGGGGTGAAAATCGTGCTTAACACCGTCATAGGACAGAACATTTCTTTCAGGGAGCTGCAAGACAGCTACGACGCGATTTTCATTGCAACGGGAGCAGGCGCCCCCAGATTCGTTGGAATAGAAGGAGAAGAGCTCAACGGAGTGTATTCGGCTAACGAGTTCCTCATTAGGACCGTTCTGATGAAAGCCTACAGATTCCCTGAGTACGACACTCCGGTTACCCGTGGAAGCAGGGTTGCGGTTATCGGCGCTGGAAACGTCGCCATGGATGCTGCCCGATGCGCCCTGAGGATGGGAGCCAGAGACGTCTACATAATTTACAGGAGAACCATGGAGCACAGCCCCGCGAGAGTTGAAGAAGTGGAACATGCCCGCGAGGAAGGAGTGAAATTCATGGAGCTAGCTATCCCCAAGAGGATCATGGGCAAGGACGGGTGGGTGGCAGGCATAGAGCTGCTTAAAGCCAGGCTGGGGCCTCCTGACAGCAGCGGAAGACCTCAACCTATACCCACAGAGGAAAGCGAAGTCAGCGAGGTGGACACGGTTGTGGAGGCCATAGGAACCGTGCCGAACAGGCTTTTCCTGGACAGAATACCTGAAATCGAAAAAGACAGGTGGGGAGCCATCAAAACCGATGAGAAGCTGATGACCAACGTTAAAGGAATCTTCGCAGGAGGAGACGCCATAAGAGGGAACGCAACGGTGATCCAAGCGGTGGAAGACGGGAAAAACGCGGCGAAAGCCATCCACAGCTACCTGTTGCAGGCTACACGATGATCACGTTGTCGATGTTGAAGTATTTGCGGGCCAGCTGCCTTATCCGGTTGGCCCTCTCCCCTTTACGTCCTATGGCAAGCCCTTTCTCCTTTTCATCTATTTTCACGACAACGATTTTCCTGCCGTCAAGCTTCTCAGTAAGCCTTACATCCTGAACTTTAACGGGTATAAAGGCGTTCTTGATGAACTCTGCAGGGTCGCTGGAAAACTCGATTATGTCTATGTCACGCCCGGTCATACGCTTCAAAACTTTAACTTTCCCGCCGTATTTGCCTACGGCTAGGCCGCCCTCCTTCTCCTTAGTTATAAAAATAAGCTTGTTCTGCTTGTCATCCACGATGCAGTCCTTGGCTGTGGCCCCTGTTATACTCTCGAATAAGGCGATATACCGCATCTCCTCAGCTGTCAGCTTGATTTTCCCTGACACAGGTTAACCCATCCTTCTCTTACGTTTTGAAGCCGAGGTGAGACTTAGAATGTCCGAGTCTCCAGGATCACGGATTGCCAGGGCTGCAACTGTGTAGGGCTTACCGCATGCAGCCCCCAGGTCTAAGCTGGAAACCTTGAAATCCAGGATTGGTGTTCCGCTCAGCTTCGCCATGCTTTCAAGTTTAGCCCTGAAGTCTGCTGGGAGGTTTCCTGACACTATAACCAGTTTAGCCTTTCCGCTTCTCAGGGTTTCAAGGGTTTCTTTGAAGCCTACTGTCACCTTCCCGGTTCTGACGGCTATGGAAAGAGATTTGGCAAGGCTGCTGCTCACCCACTGTTCCCTCCAAGCCTTCCAGGAGTCATGTACAGCTCGATTATCCCGGTTCCAACAGGGATAAGCTGGCCGCATATTACGTTTTCAGTCACGCCTTTAAGGTCGTCTTCCAAGCCTTTAATTGAGGCGTCTATGAGGGTGGGAACGGTTATTTCGAAGGCAGCTCTGGCCAGCACGCTGGCTTTGCCTCCTGTTACGCCGTGACGGCCTATCTGCATGACAGCCCCGTTAAACATCATAATGTCGGCTACAAGCATTATATGTCTTATGTCCACGTCTAAGCCTTGCTCCTCCAAGACGCCTACAATCTCGTTTATTATGGCGTTTCTAGCTGCCTCCACGCCTAGGGTTGAAGCAATCTCATGGATGTTGTTGGTGGTGGTTCTTGAAGGGTCAACTTCGGGAACCTTTAAAACCTTGGAGAGGTTTGAGCCGTCTGTCTGAATCACCCACTCGCCTTTATCCCAGACAACCATCGCCCTCCTTATGCCTGGTATACCCTTAATGGGGATATACGTGATCCTGCCGAGAATCTTAGGCAGGTCTGCGGGCTTTTCAGGGGTTAAAATTATCTTCCTCCTGTTTTCCAGGGCAACCTTGCAGGCTGAAATCTTTATCAGGTCTCGGACCTCAGCAGGCGTGAGGCCTCGCTCGGTTAGAAGCTGGGGTGAAAGCTCCACTATCACGGAGGCTCTGGCATAGTCTATGTACATGGCTGAGGCTACGTCGCTCAGGGTTGTGTAAACGATGTTTTGAGCGATTTTAGCGGCTTTCTCCCTGTTCTTCCTTACTTCCGGCTTAAGGTAAATGTTCATTATCGGGGTTGAAGGAGTCTTCCTGGCGTCCACTATCTCGATTATTCTTGGAAGACCCAGCGTGACATTCCGCTCTTTAACCCCTGCGAAGTGGAAGGTTCTAAGCGTCATCTGGGTGCCAGGCTCCCCTATGGACTGGGCGGTAACTATCCCGCAGGATTCACCTGGCTCAACCTTCGCCATCTTGTAGTCTCTAAGCGTGGTTTCCACAGCCTCCTTCACCGCCCTTCTTGGGAGGCCGGACTTGAGCAGAGCCTTCCTAAGCTCGCTTACCAGAAGCGGGGTAAGCTCTTCTTTAACCTCGCTTAACAGGTTAAGTATGTACTCTTTGGGGGCAGCCTTCTCCCGGCTGTCGGCGTAGGCTATTTTAAGCCTCTCCACAAGCCTTTCCACGTTCACAGCCTTCCCATGGTCGCTTTTCGCAGGGTCAACCCCGTCCTCACCATAGCGGAACTGCACTATCTGGCCGGTGGCCGTCCTAACGGTTTCATCGTATTCCACCCTCACGTCCTGGAGGGCGTTGATAAGCCTCCGCTGCATGTAGCCGCTCTGCTGGGTTCTGACAGCTGTGTCCACCAGGCCTTCTCTCCCGCCCATGGCGTGGAAGAAGAACTCCCAGGGGTTAAGGCCGTTCCGGTAGCAGGAGCTGACGAAGCCTCTTGCCTCCGGGCTTACGTCTCCAGGCTTAAAGTGGGGGAGAGCCCGGTCCTTATATCCCCGGATTATCCTTTTACCGCGGATGGACTGCTGGCCCAGGCAGGCAGCCATCTGCCCGATGTTCAGGCTTGAACCTCTGGCCCCGGTTCTGGTCATAACGCTTCCGCTG
>QMXU01000105.1 GCA_003662305.1 Candidatus Hecatellales archaeon | reverse complement strand
GTCTACAGCCACCTGCCAGATCCTGGGGGCAACCTCCCTTACAAGCCTAACCTTCAGAACCCCGTAGTCCTCAACTTTAAGGTCGGCCAGGTTTTCCTTCAGGCTTTTTAACGCTTCATCCTTCGGGGTTCGTCCTCCAGCGAAGCAGTAGTAGTGGACGGTGGCTTCAGGCTTGGCGAGGAGGCATGCTTCAGCCAGGTAGCAGGAGGCCTTCTCAGGAAGGTTCATTATTACCCGGTCAAACCTCAGGCTTCCAAGCCTTGTTTCCGCCACCTCCCGGATGTCGCCTAGGACAGGTGTAACCCTGTCTTCAACCTTGTTCAGCCTTACGTTCTCGTAGAGGTAGCGGTATGCTTCAGGGTTGGCGTCCACAGCGTAAACCCTTACATTCCTGTTTCGCTTGGCTATGAGGATGGAGAAGGGGCCTACCCCCGCGAACATGTCTAGAACGGCTTCACCCGGCCTAACGAGGCCTGCAACCCTTGCATGCTCGAAGCTGAGCCTGGGTGAAAAGTAGACTTTCCCAACGTCCAAGCGGAAGAGGCAGCCGTGCTCCCTGTGGAGGGTTTCGGTTTCAGGTTTCCCGGCTATAAGCTTGAACCTTCTAATCCTGTGCTCGCCTTCCACCGGTCCTACCTTAGCCAGCACGGTTTCAATATGCCTGTGCATTCTCATGAGGGTTTCGCCTATAAGGCTGGCGTAGGGCTCAAGCTCTCTAGGGATTTCCACCACTGCCACGTGGCCTATGAGGTCTAGAGACCTTGGAACCTTCGCTAGGAGCTTCTCGGGGATTTTCCCTTTCAAGGCTTCCGAAAGCTTCATCCGTTTCTCTCCACCGGGTGGGGGGCTCTAAGTTTATGTTTTCGAAGGCTTACGGATAAGGTTTCCCAGAGATGCTTCCAGAAACGCTTATATACGGTATCCGTCAATCAAAGGCAGTGTTGGAGGTATAGGGTTGGACTGGAGGAGTTGCGTTTACTAGGCTTCTAAACGTCTCTAATCCAGCCCTAATGTTGCGGAATCCCTGTTTTCTTGGAGGTGCCTAACATGACTGAAAGGAGGTCTTTAGTTTACCTTCTGGCAGCCGGAACTGGAAAGAATAGGCAGGCCTGAACTGAGAAGTCTTCAGGAGAAAAGGCTGAAGGAAGTTTTCCACAGGTCTTGGAGGTCCCCGCTGCTCAGTAGAAAGCTTAAGCAAGCCGGATTCACGCGGAACGACACCGTCACGCTGAATAGTCTGGAGAAGCTTCCCTTCACGGTTAAGGGAGACCTAATCCGCAGCTACCCTCTCGGCTCGCTGGCTGTAGAGCTGAGCGAAGTACTCCGTGTGCACACCTCTTCCGGCACCACCAGCAAGCCTGTAGCATCCTTCTACTCGGCTAGGGACCTTGAAAACTGGTCGAACCTCACCGCCAGAAACCTTGTGGCTATAGGAGCCAGGAAGGGAGACATCTTCCTGAACACTTCGTCTCAAGGGGTTTTCACCGGTGGGCTAGGCTACATTCAGGGAGCCCAAATGGTTGGGCTGATGGTTGTACCGCTTGGCTCCGCCAGCCCGGAAAAACAGCTTGAATACATGCGGGACTTCGGCGTAACCGTTTTCCACGCTGTTCCCTCCTTTGCTTTAAGGCTGGCTGAAACCGCTAGGCGGCTGGGCGTGGCTGGAGAGCTTAAGCTAAGGCTTGCCATACTTGGAGCTGAAACCTGGACTGAGGCTATGAGGTCCAAGATTGAGGAGGCACTGGGCTTAGAAGCCTTCAACAACTACGGTTTCGCGGAAGCCTGCGGGCCGGGTGTGGCTGTTGAATGCAGGGTTAGAGAAGGCCTCCACGTCTGGGAAGACCACTTCCTCCTGGAGGTGGTAGACCCGAAGACAGGCGAGCAGGTAGGCGTGGAGGAGGAAGGAGAACTCGTGGTGACACCTCTCACAAGGGAGGCCATGCCCCTCCTAAGATACAGGACAGGCGACATCGCCAAGCTGCTGGACGTCAAAAGCTGCGACTGCGGGAGAACCCACCGTAAAATCTCGTGGATAAAGGGAAGAGTTGACGACATGGTGAAGGTTAGAGGAGTAGGCCTATACCCCTCAGCCGTAGAGAGAATCGTCGCCTCGAAAAAGGAGTGCAACGGCCACTACCTGATAGTAGTACGCAACCTCGACGAGCTTTCACTTCAAGTGGAAGTTGAAGACTCCGCAGTGAAGGACAGCGAACAGCTTAAACGCCTGAAAGAGCAGCTTGAAAAAGAACTTAAAAAAGCCACCATGCTCAGGTTCAACGTAAACCTCCTCCCACCAGGCACCCTCCCCAGAAGCACCGGCAAAACCAAAAGAATCATCGACGAAAGAACATGGCAGCCCCATAGGGAAACCTAAAATCTCATAAAAAAGTGCTTATTAACTGGTGTGAGGTTTGAGCTATAAATTCAGAATGTTTGACCAATCTAAGGCTTTAGAAGTTGCTGTTAGGTTTCTTGCAGATGTTAAAAGGGAGCAGGTTTCCCCTTTCTTAACCGAGTTTGGTGAATGGAAAAGCTATAATGAAGAGGAGCTTAAGAACGAGTTAATGGGTTGTCTTATAACGCCCGGCACAAGGCAAAAATTTTTGGAGGAATTCTGGAAATCTGAAGATTTCAAGAAGCTGGCATCCGCTAACCAGGAACAACTGCAAAACATCTTATTCAAACATAAAATCAGATTTGCAAGGAGAAAGGCTGAAAGCCTGGGGAAAGTCAGAACGTTAAAGGTTAAGCCATTTTTAGAAAAATTAGCACCATATACTGGCAAAGATTTACCAAGCGAAAGAATTGCCAGACTTCACTTTATGAAGTACATGTCCGTGGGAGGATTTAAGGTTACAAGTCTCTTCTTTAAGACCATAGGCTTCACCAAGTTTCTGGCAGTCTTGGATGTTAGGAACCTAAACTTCATGAAAAAATGCAGGTTGCTTCCTTCCAACATTCACCCCCAAACTCTCACACAACAAAACGTCTACTATGTCCTAGAAAGCTGGGAGAATCTTTTAGCTGAAAAACTAAACGTTACACTTCCTGAACTTGATACCATGATATGCAAGCTAATGGAAAGAGTCTAAAATCCTCCAATTTTAATGTTAAAAAGGAAGGCCTGAACATAACCAGATTCATTTATAAACTTCCGGAAGCCAGTATTAATACTGGTATTAATACCAGCCAGAAATGGAGGAAGCCCAGAAAAAGCCTCTTTCCCTAGAATAGGCTGGGCCCGTAGCTCAGCCAGGTGGAGCGGCGGGCTCTTAACCCGTTGGTCGAGGGTTCAACTCCCTCCGGGCCCACCACTAAAACGAGGTTTTACCATCGATATTAGCGGTCCATACGTGGAGATGGCGATTAAGGGTGTGTGGAGGATTAGCGTGTAGAGCGTGTATTCGGCCATTGTAAATAAGGCTGCTATGTTTAAGAGGCTATAAGCAGGCCTGCGAAGCTTGTGAGGCTGAGGAGGCGCTTGTTCACTTCCGGGTATATCAGGTTTAAAATGGCGATGATTACAGGTGTGGTAGGGCAGAACATTACGCCGAAGCTTGAGGTAAGCAGAGGAGAGGGCTTACGCTATATAAGATAAAAAGGGAAGTGTGTTAGGCTGGTATGGACGTGTTAGCTGGCTCCTTTTCTCTCGTCATACTTGCATTTAGGGCAGTATAACGTGTCTTTAATCCGGTCATACTCCATTTTAGTTCCACATTTCGGGCAGTTTTTAACCAACCGTTTCCCTCCAAGGTGAGTGTATGGTTAAATTTAGCTTCTCTCACCCGTCCTCCCACGCTTCACGGACACATATTAACGTTTCCCTGCAAGAGGCTGGAGACAAAATGACGGTTTGACCGCTGCCTAACTTCTTGAAAAGCAGGTTCACTCCACGTCGAAGGGCAGTTCTAAAAGCTGTTTCGCCTGTCTGAACCTTGGCTTCCCAAGTTTTATGTTTCCTATTTCGCCTGTGGTTTTGGTGTGCTCCTTGTTGCAGGCGTTAACGTTCCACCCTTCAATAACCAGTATGCTTAACGTTTTAACATGTTCTGGAATCGGGAAGAGGTCGTATAT
>QMXU01000104.1 GCA_003662305.1 Candidatus Hecatellales archaeon | reverse complement strand
TTTCAAGGAAATTTTCAAAACTGGCAGGTAAACATTCAATTGCCATCATCATCTTGTCAGGGCTTTCACCCGTTCTCTTAAAAACTGCTTAGAACAGCTCTGAGCAGGCTTACCATTTTCTCATTAAAATCGCCTTCAGCCTTTTCAAGGGCTTCTTCTAAGCTTTGAAGTATCTGGGTATGCTTGCTGTTTAAGTGGCTGCATGCCCTTCGACGTTTGTTTGCAAGCTCCTCTCCATGTTTAGATTTTAGGAGGGGTGTGGAGGCTGCTAAAGCCTTAAGCATGTGAACCAAATATATGAGGGACATTTTAGAGTTCAATGAAGCAGCAGCCCAAGCGGCTAGGTCGGATGCCTCCATTTTCAGGTTATGAAGAATGAAGGCTACCTGGTCTTCTACGTATCCAAGTCTCTCCAGCAGTTTTGAGGCTTCAAGGTCTTTCAGAGCTGAAGCCCCCAGATAGGCTAAGTGGCTTACCTCTTCATCGGTGAAACCACGCCTTCTGAATTCCGTGACTAAGCTTGCTGGAATGTTTATGACATAGTATTCTGGGGAACCGTGAAGAACTGAATGGGCTGCCTCATGTTGGAGGGCTGCATTGAAAACGTTTCTGGGAAGCCTTTCAAAGTCTTCTGCGCACACGTAAATTTTGGGTATGCCACTCCAAGCTTCATGCATGGCAGTATAGGCTTCATCGAAGGGATATACAGCTTCCACACCTTCTAGGGCTGAAGACAGGAAACCAAGCATAATGTTTCTCCTTGCGAAAACTTGAACATCAACCATTTCAGGTATGATATCAGGTTCAAGCCTCTCATAGAAATCCCTTAAAACTTTTAGGACATGACTTACCACGGAATCGTCCACACGGCCTATTACTTCCAAGTTTATGCGGGGCTTAACGGTTCTCATCCTGCTTCCCAAACTATGGGGCGCATCTATGTAAAAGCCTCTTGAAAAACAGTTTCAAGCATAAAACCGTAAACTCCCTTATCTCTTTAGAGCTCAGCTTAGACCTCGCTTTAACCCTGTTAACAAAGACTATAGGAACCTCTCCCAGCCTTAAACCCAGTCTTCCAGCCCAGAAGAGTGCTTCAACCTGAAAGGCGAAACCTGAAGATGAAAGCTTTTCAAGCCCTATCAGCTTCAGGGCTTCAGCCTTGAAAGCCCTATAGCCGCTGGTTGAATCTTTCACTTTTACGCCACATATCCATCGAGCGAGGAAGTTAGCTCCGGAGCTTGTCAGCTTCCGTTTCAGCCCCCAACCCTGAACAGAGCCTCCTGAAATATACCTGCTCCCCACAACTACGTCGAAGCCTTCAAGAATCTTCCCGGTGATGGCTGGCAGATATTTAGGGTTATGTGAGCCGTCTGCATCCATTTCCACCAAGATTTCCGCTCCCAGCTCCTCCATGGCTTTGGAGAAGCCATCCTTGTATGCTGAGCCGAGGCCAAGCTTCCCAGGCCTCTTAAGCAGGTGGACAGCTGACCTCTTCTTTGATAGTTCTTCAACTAGGTCTCCCGTTCCATCAGGCGAATTATCGTCAACCACCAAGATTTCCAAGTTCAACCTGTTTTCAGAGGCTACGGTGAGAACCCTCTCTATTAGGGGGCCTATGTTTTCACGCTCATTGTAGGTGGGGATAACCACGCATACCTTAGGTTCGCCCTCAGCTTTCCCTTTCAAGCTCTTCCTTCACCAGGCTAGGCTTTATCCAGTCTTATTTTGTCTCCAGCCTTTAAAGCCTTGAGAACCTTTGGGTCGCCTAAGATTTTCCCGAAAACGTTTACTGGGCTGTAGGCTCTGATGTCGTTTTCGGAGGGGCTTGCAGGGTTTTTGCCGAAGAATATGCATATGGCTTCTCCTTCAGGCCAGTAGGCTATTTCGCCTAGGGCGACTTTCACCCTTGCGTTTTCCTTGGGAAGACTTAGGGGGACTTCAAAGTATACTTCGTCCCCCCAAACTTGGACTTCGCCTTCTAAGGGCAAACTTTCAACCACAGCTTTTGCGGTCCTAGGATTTTCAGCAGAGTCTATTACGGCTTCTAAAACGCCTATCCGCTTAGATTTTACGAGTATACGCTGGGTTCCAGACAGGCTTCTCACCACTCTTTTACAGGCTTTCCCGCGTAGGCAAACCAGCTTCCCCAGACGTGGAGGGGAACCTTAACTTTCCATAAGCCTTTCTGGAAGGCTTTCCTGTCAGCATAGGCGTCTAAAACTTCTCCGAGAATAGCCAGGCATTCGCCAGCTTCAAAGGTTCCTTTAACCTTACACTCGATGTTTGCAGGGCACTCCTCTATAACTGGAACCCTAACCTTCCTGCCCGGCTTCAACGTCGCCTTCACGGTTTTAAACTTGTCTGTTTCCCTCCCCGTCCTGGTTCCAGCCACCTTTACAAGTTTCATCTGCCTTCTAGAGGGGATATTAACCGTGAACTCGCCGCATTCAACTATGAGGCTTCTCGTATAGCTTTGCTCGCCTAGGAGAACCAAAACCATTGGAGGCTCCATGCTGGCAGGCGAAAGCCAAGAGCAAGCCATAACGTTGGGCCTATTCTCCTCATCCATAGAAACAATTAAAGCCGTGGGACGGGGATGAAGAATCCTATAGAAGCTTGTAAGAGCCTTAACCTTCACCACTTTTGATCCCCAACAATTAGTAGGAGGCAAACATAATAATTTTCTTTTATCTTTAAATCTTCTCCATTTCTACGGTGAACCTTCTATACCAGTTTTTTAGCTGATATTGCGTTGCAAAATGTAGTTCTATGGGAGCACCGAACCCTATTTCGCGAAGTACTTCAACCTTCACTTTTAAGTTTTCTTCCTGGGAAAGGTTATTACTTACTATGAGAATGTCGATATCGCTTAGGGCCGTTATTTTACCACTTAAAACTGAGCCAAAAATGTAAACTTCAGCTTCGGGGTAAACGCTTTTGACAATTTCCTTTACTTTTCCAGCGAGTTCTCTATACTTACTGAGATAGGCTAGAGTCTCTCTGCCATCTTCCACGTGAATATCAAATCCCCTCGACAAACCCTATAAACTCCTCTTCAACAAATTTGATAAGCTGCTCAACTTCACCTTTCTCGTATCTTCTTGGAAGATAGCGCGCTCCAATATAGGCGTCATCGATCTTTGTCAGGTAATAACGTTCTTCTCAATAAAGCTTTCAACTTTCAAATTTTTGGATGTGTTGTGCTGACTTAAATCTTCTTTAGTTTTTGGTGAATAGTGGATTAGACAGGTAGGGCTGTGTAAACTTTTATGCCTAGTTTTTCTGCTGCTTCCTTTGCTTTGTCCTCAACGTATGGTGATACTATAGCTAGCTTAGGTTTTACAGACCTGAGTTTTTCGTAGAGTTGCCCAATCTTCCATAGTTCGAATACGTCTGCTTTTGAAGTACTGGATTTTATCTCAACAAGTATGTGTTCCTTATCTTTGATTATGAGGTCTACCTCAACTACATTTGGATAGCCAAATACAATTCCATCCTCATCGTAGTGAGCCCATCTTTCAACCTTACCTCCAAAATATTTTTCTACCAAACCTTTAATGCCGCTTCTAAAGGATTCTTCAGCTAACAAGCCCCATCTAGCTCCCAAAGCAGAGATATGCCTGTTAACAAGCTCAAACCCTTTATTCATATCATCCCTAAGCCCGACAAGCTCTTCGTCATACCTTTTGAAGCCTTGGTTCATGTCTTCCCTAAGCTTATTCATATCTTCCCTAAGCTTGACAAGTTCTGCTTCATGTCTGTCAAACCTTTTAAGTATTTCCTCTAAGCCTATTAAACCTGCTACTGCATACCTAAATTCTTCATCCTCCCTTAATAGCTTCAGCATTCCCGCCTTAAGCTCTTCCATTCCCACCAGACGTACACCATTATACTATAATCAGGAACACCGTTAATTATTTTTATCCGAGCTTCTAAATTTTTATAGCTAAATAACAATCCTCCGATTGACACTTTCCCCGCTAAAGCAGGGAGATTCTCGGTCGGCTCATCGCCGTTGCCGAGTTCTGGGTTGCGTCGATCCAACACCTGCCTGCGAGATATACTCACAGGCCCGCCTGCCCGAACCTCCTCACCCGT
>QMXU01000103.1 GCA_003662305.1 Candidatus Hecatellales archaeon | reverse complement strand
TACCACTAAATACTGTTTTTCGTCAGGTATCATGGAGAGATTTCCGAAGTAGTATTCGTAGAGGCTTTTCAAGCGTTGGGGGCGGAGGAAAACCTTGTCTTCGAAGGCAACCCAGGCAAGCCTCGGATACCTGTTATGCATATAAGATAAAACCTTCTCTAGGTCTGTTGAGGTGAGGCTTTCGTAGGGGTAGGCTCTGCCGAAGACTTCTAGAACCTCCAGGTACCTCCAGCGGTTCCGCTCGGTTAGAAGCCCTGCCAGCTGATGGCATAAGGCGTCGTAGGGCTTTTCAGGTATCTGAACTGGCTCCAACTCTTCAGCCAGCGCCCTCCTAGCGATAACCATGGCTTCCATGGTGTCGTCGGAGTCCAACGTTATGACGACTCCCTTAGATATTCTGCCAATTTTATGGCCGCTTCTTCCAACCCGCTGGATAAGCCTTGTAACCTGCCTGGGCGAGTTATACTGGATAACCAGGTCCACTCTTCCCACGTCTATCCCAAGCTCTAGGGAGCTGGTGCACACAAGCCCTTTAAGGCTTCCAGACTTCAGCCCCTGCTCAGCCATTATCCGGGAGGGCTTAGCAAGGCTTCCATGGTGGATGCTTACGGGGAAATCTAAGTCCCAAACCTTGAAGCGGCTTGCCAGAACCTCGGCTACAGCACGGGTGTTGGTGAAAAGTAGCACCGAGCCGTGCTTCTCTATGAGGCTGCGGATAACTCTAAGTCTCGCCGCAACCTCGGGGTGCGTGTAAAGTTTGGCAGCTGCCTCCTCGTCTCCGGGTTCAGGCTTGACGTAGACCACTTGGAGGCTCATGTCTCGGGCTACTGGAACCTTGACGATCCGGTAGGGGCGGTTTGAGCCTACGAGGAAGCGGGCAACCCTTTCAGGGGAGCCTATGGTTGCTGAAAGCCCTACCCTCTGGAAGTCGAACCCTACAACTCTTCTAAGCCTTTCAAGGCCTAGGGCAAGCTGGGCTCCACGCTTGTCGCAGGCCAGCTCGTGGACTTCGTCTACGATAACCCATCTTACGGCTTTGAGGTGTCGGCGCATCACTCTGCCCGGCAGGATGGCTTGGAGAGTTTCAGGGGTGGTTATAAGCATGTCAGGGGGACTTCTAGCCTGCCTGCTCCTCTCTCCAACCTCGGTGTCCCCATGCCTGACAGCCACTTTAACGTCAAGCTTGTTACACCACCATTCAAGCCTTTCCAGAAGGTCTCTATTTAAGGCTCTTAAAGGCGTGATATACAGGATTTTCACTCCAAGAGGCTTCTCAGGCATTAAAAGGAAATTGTTAAGGATGGGGAGGATTGCAGCCTCGGTTTTCCCTGTTCCGGTGGGAGCTATTAACAGAACGTTTTCGCCTTCCAAGATGGGGAGAATTGCTTCTCTTTGAGGCTGAGTTGGACTGGAGAAGCCTCTCTCCTTCACAGCCTTCCTTAAGGGTTTAACCAGCATGGAGAAAACGTTTTCTCCGTCCTTCGGCTTCATTAAGCCCCTCCTAGGGAAAACCATAAACTCTTTTAATAACTATTCTAACAGCGATAGCGTAAACCTGGAAGCGTTAAGGTTAAAGGGTTAACGGAGATGGGTGAAGACAAGTCCTTCAAAACCGTGCTGCTAATCGTTTTAGTACTTTCCGGGGTATGGCTTACTTTAACCTACACCAAGAACGTTTACTATGTTCCGAGCAGAAGCATGGAGCCAACCCTCATGGTTGGAGACCTCATCATCCTTAAGCATGTAACCACGGAACAGCTTATCTTGGAGTATAACAGCCTTGAAGATAAGCCTATCATAGTTTTCGACACCCCCTACAGTAGAGACCCTTGGGTTCACCGGATATACCAGGTTTTATACGACGAGAACCATCAGCTCGTGGGCTTCCGGACTAAGGGGGACAACAATCCTGGACCTGACAGATACATAGTCAAGCCTGGCGACATCAGAGGGGAAGTGGTCCTACGTATCCCCTTGCTCGGCTGGCTTTTCATGTTTGCTAAAAGCGAGATGGGCTTCACTATTATAACCATAATCATCGCTATTCTCGTCATGCTTAACCTTGTTGAGTTTGCTAGAGGGTTGCGAGGTGGGAAAAAGGGGGATAAAAGGTAGAGTTCAGTTTTTATATTGTTGTTGGGAAACTTTATTTGTCTCAGGATAAACTTAAGGTGGAGGAAAACATAGGTGCCAAAGGTTAAGCCTACCGTAAATATCGAGAACGTGGTTGCTTCCGCTGTCCTCAACCATAACGTCGACTTGGAAGCCATAACAAAGCTTTTCCCCATGGCTGAATACCGCCCTGAACAGTTTCCAGGCTTGGTTTTCAGGCTTAAGAAGCCTAAGACTGCAACCCTGATTTTCAGCTCAGGCAAAATGGTTTGCACCGGAGCTAAATCTGAAAACCTAGCCATTAAAGCCGTGGAGAAGGTGGTTAAGGAGCTTAAAAGCCATGGAATAGTCATCGTTGGGAAACCTAAAATTCAAATTCAGAACATTGTGGCTTCAGCAAGCCTGGGAGGCAAAATAGACCTGGAGAAGGCAACCTACATGCTCAGCAAAACCATGTATGAGCCTGAGCAGTTTCCAGGGTTAATCTACCGGATGGACAACCCTAAAGTGGTAATTCTCCTCTTCTCCAGCGGGAAGCTGGTGTGCACCGGGGCGAAGAAGGAGGAGGAAGTCTACGAGGCTGTGAACAAGCTTCACGTGAAACTCGAAAAGGAGAAAATAATCCATTACGAGGACTAAGTTTATATGTTACTATGGGATAGTTTTGAAGGCTTTCAGGGTTCAGGCTTGACGGAAGGGGATACGTGATGGGTGGTCGCTTTATTAGCTTCTAGCGGTAAACCCCGGAAATTCAGGGTTTTTGACACCACGCTTAGGGATGGAGAGCAAACACCCGGAGTTTCTCTAACCCCGGATAGAAAGCTTAGAATAGCCAAAGCATTGGACAGCCTCGGCGTGAACGTTATCGAAGGAGGCTTCGCCAGGGTTTCAGAGGGAGACTTTCAAGCCCTAAAACTTATGGTTAAGGAAGGGCTTAAAGCGAAAATTTACAGTATGAGCAGGGCTGTGATAGAAGACATAGACCTGGCTGCTAAGGCAGATGTCGACGGAATACACCTGGTGGTTCCCACATCTCCAATCCACTTGGAGCATAAGGTTAAAAAGAAGCCGGAGGAAATCCTTGAAGTTTCCGAGAAGTGCGTGGAATACGCTAAGGAGCATGGGCTGCTGGTTGAACTTTCAGCTGAAGATGCCTCCAGAAGCGACATGAAGTTTCTCAAGGAATTCTTCAGGAGAGGATTGGAGGCAGGAGCGGACAGCCTATGCGTCTGCGACACTATTGGGATTCTAACCCCGGACAGGGCTTACGAGTTCTTCTTGGAGATATGCGGCGAGTTTAAGGGTGTACCTGTCAGCGCCCACTGCCACAACGATTTCGGGATGGCTACTGCTAACACGCTTCAGGCTTTGAAGGCTGGCGCTCTTCAGGCCCATGTTACGATTAACGGGCTTGGGGAGAGAGCTGGAAACGCCCCGCTGGAAGAGGTTGTCGTTGGAGCCCTATGCCTTCTAGGCGTCCGCTCCACGATTAAAACCAGTAAAATCTACGAGGTTTCAAGGCTTGTTTCAAGGCTTACAGGCATCCCGGTTCAGCCTAACAAGGCTGTGGTAGGCGAAAACGCTTTCACCCACGAGTCTGGAATACACGTTGACGGAATACTTAAGTGCCCCTCAACCTACGAGCCTTTAACCCCCGACCTTGTAGGCGTTAAACGCAGGTTTGTAGTTGGGAAGCATGCTGGAACAGCGGGGATTGAAACCCTGCTCCGCTCCTGGAGGCTGAAGCTAAGCCAAGAGCAGCTTAAAGAAGTGTTCAACAGGGTTAAGCAGCTGGGGGATATGGGTAAAACCGTTACGGACGCTGACCTGCGGGCTATAGCTGAAGCCGTGATGGGCGTACCAGTGGTGAGACCTATAAAGCTTAAGGAGTTAACGGTAATCACCGGAAACAATGTTACGCCTACAGCTTCTGTTAGGCTTGAAGTGAACGGCAGGGAAATCCTTGAGTCTGCCACGGGTGTAGGGCCGGTGGACGCAGCTATCAACGCTATAAGAAAGGTGGGAAGGGAAG
>QMXU01000102.1 GCA_003662305.1 Candidatus Hecatellales archaeon | reverse complement strand
ATTTTAGCTGGCTTGCTTTTCTGGACAGGTTCTAGGCCGGGAAAGTTCATAGGCGACCTTCCGAACTTTGCGATGTAGGGTAGCTCTGCTGCCGGGTAGACAGAAGCCGAAGTGCCTGCCACCAGCATTAAGTCGCATTTCAAGGCTTCAGAGTGGGCTTTTGACAGGGCTTCGAAGGTGATAGGCTCCTCAAACATGACCACGTTAGGCTTTAGAAGCCCCCCGCACCCGCCTTTGGGCGGTATTTCACCGGATTTAACCCTGGCTTCAACACCTGCCATGGGGTAGAGGCTTCCGCAGCGTAGACATTTCGCCTGGCTTAGGCTTCCATGAAACTCCACGACGTTTCGGCTTCCAGCCTTCTGGTGCAGCCCGTCCACGTTCTGCGTTATAACACATTTCAGCCTTCCAACCTCTTCAAGCCTGGCCAGAGCGTAATGGGAAGGATTAGGCTTAGCCTCGCCTAGCCCCGCGAAGATTTCCAGGTGGCGCTTCCAGTAGCGGGCTGGGTTCTCCATGAAGCTGCTGAAGGTGAACTCGTCGGGATCGTATTTCCTCCATAATCCTTGAGGACCTCTGAAGTCTGGTATTCCGCTTTCCGTTGAAACCCCTGCCCCGGTTAGGGCTATAGACCATTTGGCTTCTGCCAGAAGCCTAGCAGCCTTTTTCACAAGCTCTTCTAAGCCCATTTACTCACTCTCCCCTGAGGCTTCTCTCAGCCCTAGGAGCTCTTGGGCTAGGAGAGGCAGGAAGGTTCCTACGTCGGAAATCACGCCTACAGCCTGGCTTGACCCTCTGTCGAGAAGCTTGGTAACGGTGGAGGGGTTTATGTCCACGCATACAAGCTTGACGGTGGAGGGAAGCATGTTGCCCACGGCGATGGAGTGGAGGGCTGTAGCCAGCATCAGAACCATGGAGGCATCCTTCAAGGCCTCCCTATACCTGCGTTGAGCTTCCACAACGTCTGTCACCACCTCTGGGAGGGGGCCGTCATCCCGGATGGACCCTGCTAAAATGAAGGGCACCCCACACCGGATGCACTCATACATTATTCCCCTCTTCAGAATCTTCTTCTCCACGGCAGACCTGAGCCCCCCCGCCTTGAAAACCTCGTTTATGGCTACCAGATGGTTCCGATGGCCTCTAATGGATGGAACCCCGTCCTTCAGGGATATCCCCAGCGAGGTTCCTAGGAGAGCCGCCTCCACGTCGTGGACTGCTAGGGCGTTGCCTGCCAGAAGCACATCTACGAAGCCTTCCCGGATGAGGGAGGCAAGAGCTTCAGCAGCCCCCGTATGGACTACGGCAGGCCCTGCCACTACTACAACTTTTCTTCCTGAACGTTTCACCTGGTAGAGGTCCCGAGCTATCTGGCGGATGATGGTGGTGGCAGGCTTCTCGCTGGAGGCCTCGCTGACCATGAACCTGAAGATTCCTGTGCTCTCCCTCGGCCTTTCAGGAGGCTTAACCCTTACGCCTTCCTCCCCTACGACTATGAGGTCGCCTTTCTTCACGTCCCTGAGAGGCTTACAGTAGGCTCTCCCCGCTCCAGGGTCTACAACCACAACCTTATCCATCATGATGTCTTCAACTTCAATCCATTTTCCATCGTAGCGGATGTAGGTTGGATTGTTAGTGGTAGAGTAGAAGTCGTCGGGAAGCACGGAGTCAGCCGGGGCAGGCTTAACCGTAACCTCTTTAACCTCTAAGGGCACGGCGCCCAGCAGGTATATTTCCCTTAAAATCTGGTCTAAATGCCCTGGGCTCTGTCCTTTAACCAGCATGCGAATATAGCTTGTATCGGTTTTACGCCGGCCAACCCTGAACTCTAAAACTTCAAAGTCTCCTCCAAGCTCCATAATTCTATCCCATATTTTAGGCAGAATCATAGAGTCTATGAGGTGGCCTTCAGCTTCCACCTCCCGGCTTGTTGCAGACATGGAGCCTGAAGATTTAACCTTAAACTCAGCCATCCGCACCATGCTCCAACATTTTACTGGAAGCCCAGCTTGGACTTAAAGTACTGCCAGAAATATTTACCCATAACGTTTACAAGCAGTTCCTTAGCGTACCCCCTGCGGATGTAACGCCATATCACGTGGGGCTGAAGGTAGAAATCGAAGTAGGCCTTCTTAATAAGCTTCCTAAGCCTCTCCTCTGAAAGCTCCTCAGTCCGCATAACAGGCTTCAAAACCGTGTATTTAGTCCAGTCCTCGGTTAAAAGCAGGCCTTCCTCCTTGGCAACCCTGTAAAGCTCCGTTCCCGGGAAGGGGGTGGCCAGAGAAAACTGGACGAAGTCGGGGTCAAGCTTCTTGGCGAACCTGATGGTTTCCATGGCTTCCTCCCATGTTTCTCCTGGAATGCCGAGGACGAAGGAGGCTACCACCTGGAGGCCTGCCTCCTTAGCCAGTTTCACAGCCCTAACCGACTGCTCTACTTTAATACCCTTCCTCATGAGGTTTAGAACCCGCTGAACCCCGGATTCAACTCCAAGGTAAACCATGATGCAGCCGGCATCACGAATCACCTTGAAAATCTCGCCGTCAACCGTGTCAACGCGGGCTGAGCAAACCCATAGAACGTCCAGCCCTCTCTCCTTAAGCTCCCTGCAAATCTCTTTAACCCGCTTCTTGTCGAAGATGAAAAGGTCGTCGACGAACTCTATGTGGTTAGACTTGTACTGTTCAACGAATTCTTCCACCTCGTCAACCACGTTCTTCGGGCTTCTGGCTCTGAACTTTTTGCCGAAGATTAGGGATGAAGAGCAGAAGGTGCAGTTGAAGGGGCACCCCCTACTAGTGAAAATTAACCCTAAGATTTCATGTTTCCCGAAGACCTTGTAGCGTTCCATGGGTAGCAGGTGGCGTGCTGGGAAGGGAAGCTCGTCTAGGTTCTCTATGAGCGGCCTGGGCTCCGTGTATTTGAGGCTTCCGTTCTCCCGGTAGATTACGCCTTTAACCTCTTTCAGGTTTCCGTTTTTCTCCCAGGTTTTCACTAGGTCCAGCAGCGTGTATTCGCCTTCTCCTATTACGCCTATTTGAATGGAGGGTTCAGCCTTCATGGTTTCCTCGGGGAGGAAGGTTATGTGAGGGCCCCCCATGACTACTAGGGCTTCGGGAACGGCGTCCTTAACCATTTGGGCTGTTTTAAGGGCGCTGGGAGCCACAGCTGTCGTAGCGGTTACGCCTACGATGTCGGGTTTACGCCTTTCAACCTCAGTGGGGATTTTCTCGTAGGTCAGTTGGAAGGCGGGGGCGTCTAATATTTCAACCTTGTAGCCGTGCTGCTCTAAAACCGCGGCCAGGTAGGCTAAGCCCATGGAGGGAGCTACCATTTCTGCTGTCGAGTAAAGCTCTACTTCAGGAGGGATAGGGGGCTGAACCAGAAGAATCCTCAAGCCTTATTCTCCCAGCTGACTTAAGATAACAGCTTCTCGTAAAAATTAAATTTTTTGGAAAGCCGGCCTCCTGAAAGCGACAGTTAAAACCGGGAAGCCGGAAATTAAGCCTGCAAGCAAGGCTGCCAAGTGTCCTGCAACGTTTGCCTGAGAAATCCCTGCCCCTAGGAAGGCTGGGAGGCCTCCTGCCCCCAGCAGAGGAATAACAAGGAGGAGAAGGTTTAGGAAAACTATTGCGAGGATGTAGACTAAAGACTTTCTCAGCTTAGCGGAGGAAAAAAACCAGCCTTTAACCATGATTGCTACTAGGCCTCCCAAGGTGAAAAGGGTTAAAAAAAGAGAGTAACCGTATAGGCTGAAGACGGCGAGGGACATCCCGAAGAAGCTTGCTCCAGCCTTCAGCAGATATGCTTGCACCAGCAAAATAATGGAGTGGGAAAGCAGGGGGATGATAACGTATCCCCAGCTGAGCCTCCAAGCTGAAGACCATCCAGTTAGAGCCGAGAGGACCACTATAGGAATGAAGGTTGCAAACGTACAGGTTAAAAGTCCTTCAAGGTTTGGAAGCAAATGCTTGTCGTAGCTGACATGGGTGAGAAGACTGGTTGCCAGACCCCAAGGAGTATCACAGCTGAAAGCTAGAAGGCTGAGGTATTCAGGGTGGAAAGAGCAGAAATGGAAGACTATTATGGAGCCTAGGCTTAAAACCGTGAGGAGGAAAACTAGGGGTAGAAAAGGCTTCACCAAGGCCATTCTCATGCTT
>QMXU01000101.1 GCA_003662305.1 Candidatus Hecatellales archaeon | reverse complement strand
GCCTACGGCTATGAAACAGTCTACGATATTCTTAGGGGGCTGAATCCTTTAAGCGGCAGACTTTACGTTAAAGCCCTTCAGACAGGGCGGCTGGCCAGGGAAACTGCGACGATAATTTTAGGTAAGCTTCCCCACCCAGCAGCCATAGTTCCAGGGGGGGTTTCTAAAAGCCTTAGGCCCGATGAGATTGCAGCCTACACGTACAGGCTTATGGAGCTTATCGACTGGATTAAGGAGTGGACAGCCGTAGCCGACGACCTCTGCAGCTTCCTCTCTGAAAAAGTAAACTACGCCGAGAACGGTTTAAGAGAAGCAAACCTCCTGGCCTACGGCATGTACGACGACGAGGAGTTTTACGATGCTAAACTTGAAAACATGGACGGCTGGGGGGAGAAGCGGGGAGTTACACCCGGCATAATAATTAACGGCGAAATAAAAACCACGAAGCTAACCGAAATCAACAGGGGGATAATGGAAAGCGTAGCCCACTCATGGTATGAGGAGTGGAAAGCCCAAGAGTTTAACGACGTAAGCGTGAAGCATCCCTGGAATAAGGAAACCCTCCCGAACCCCACAGCCAAAGACTGGGAGAAAAAGTACAGCTGGTCTACGGCCCCCAGGTGGAATGGAACGGCTGTCGAGGTGGGGCCGCTGGCGCGGATGTGGACTACCGCAGCTGCTGGGAAGCTTCCTGAAGCCGGAGGGGGACGGTTAAAGTTCACCCTTCCCAAGGCCTCCCTGCCAGAGGCCGAAATGGAATATAAGACGCCTGCCAAGCCCAACACTATTGAAAGGTTGAGGGCTAGAGCCTACTTCGCCGCCTGGAGCGCCTACAGGGCTTTAAGAGACTTGGAGAGGCTTCTAAGCCTCGTGAAGAGCGGGGTTACCCGCAGCTGCAACCAGCCTAAAACCTTTATTGAAGGCGTCAGCAGGGGGGCTGGCATGGTTGAGGCTCCACGCGGAAGCGTGGGACACTGGTCTGTTGTTAAGGGAGACAAGATAGTAAGGTACCAGGTGATAACTCCTACCAACTGGAATGTAAGCCCGAGGGATGCTGAGGGGAAGCCGGGTCCCATAGAGGAAGCCGTAACAGGAAACCCGATAACAGAGGAAACTGGCGAGATAAAGGGAATAGACGTGGTTAGAACTGTGAGAGGCTTCGACCCCTGCCTAGCCTGCACCGTACACATGTACTGCAAGGGAAAACTTGAAAGAACCGTCCTTTAGGTGCGTACCATGGCTGGAAAGCTTCCACGCAGAGGCTTCATCAAGCTTGTAAGCCTAGCCTCCCTAGGCTTTCTAGCTTCAGCTCTAGTCCGCCCTGCCCACGCGGTTAAAGCTGGTAAAGCCTACAGCATGCTGATAGACCTTGACAAGTGCATCGGGTGCAACAGGTGCACTCTGGCCTGCAAGGAGTGGAACAACCTTCCAAGGGACAGGCTGGAGCTTTACAGGGTCTACGTGGAAAAAAAGCTTACCCCAACCACCTGGACCGTTGTGAAAGCCAGAGAGGTTAAGGTGGGGGAGGAAGCTATGAGAGTCTTCTTTAAGTGGCAGTGCATGCACTGCGTGGAGCCTACCTGTGTTTCAGTATGCCCTACCAAGGCTTTAACTAAGCGGGAGGACGGTCCCGTCGTCTATGATGCCTCCAGGTGTATCGGATGCGAGTACTGCATGACCTCCTGCCCCTTCAACATTCCTCGTTTCGACAGTGAAAAGAAGGAGATCGTGAAGTGCCATCTATGCTTCAACCGGATTGACAGGGGGCTGAAGCCTGCCTGCGTGTCCTCCTGCCCGACAGGAGCACTTGACTTCAACCTTAGGGAGGTAATCGTTGAAAAGGCGCAGAGCAGCGGAAGGCACACCTACGGGATTCTGGAGGCTGGCGGCACCTCCGTCATCTACGTTTCAAGCGTGCCATTTAGGAAGCTAGGCTTCCCCAAGCCAGGCTACGAGCCTCCTTCAAGGTTTAACCTGAATCTGCTCACTCAGGTTTTAGGTGTGGGGGTCGCCAGCTTAATCATAGTGCCGGCTGTTTACTTCGCCTTTAAGAGGAAGGGGTCGCAACGGTAGACCTCACATCTGAGCTTTTAGGCTTCCTGATGGGGTTTCTAGGGCTAGAGGAGAAGGTGACCTGGGGAATCCTGATTGCAACCTATCTTTACTTGGGTGGGCTGGCTGGAGGAGCCTTCCTAAGGGGGTCCGTAGCACACATCCTAAGCAGGGAGGACAGGTCATACCGGGTGTTTGCTAGGTCTGGAATCTACGTTGGCACCGTGGCAATTATTGCAGGCTTCATACCCTTGCTTTTCACCGCTTCAGGAGTCTCCACGGGGCTTGTGGCAGCGGGCCTTTTCACCCCGCTGATCGGAACTTTTATTCCAAGGTTATGCCCGGAGTTCCGAGGGATGCTTAACAGAGTGACAGAGCTTATGAAGGTTGAGAAGGCTGTGGAAAACTTTGACATTCCTTTAATCATAGGAGAAATCATACTGGTTTTCGCCTATCTTCTAACGGTGGTTGAAACCAGGGGGTTTGCAACCGTTGTCTCCGGCGTGTTAAGCGGTGCTTTCTGGGTTGGCTTCATCGTGATAGGAATTCTAATCCCCGTAATCCTGTGGCTTCTCGTGAAGCTTAGGGAAAGCCCGAAGCTCTACCAGCCTGTAAACTTCGCCCTCATCTATCTGAGCTTCATCCTCGTGCTCATAGGAGGATTCGCCCTACGGTACATAGTGCTCTTCGGAGAAACAGCTTTAAGCTTCACCTGCCAGCACCTTTAAAAGGCTACCTAGATGATAGCGGTCAAAGATTACTGGTCTCTGACGAAGCCTAAGCAGACGTTCCTGCTGGTTTACTGCGGAGTCTGCGCGATGCTGGCGGGAAACCCCAGCCCGCCTCTCTCCACGGCATCCCTGGTAATACTCGCGTTTTTCCTGAGCATAGCCGAGACCACCGCGGTTGCGAACTATGTGGACAGAAGCGTCGACGCGGTGATGGAGAGAACCAAGGGCAGGCCTCTGCCTTCTCGGAGGGTTGCCCCGTGGAAGGCGTTATGCTTCGGCGTGCTGCTGGTAGGTGTTTCCCTGACTATGGCGTTTAACGTTAACATGCTGTTTTCAGCCTTCCTCATTTGGGGGGCAGTTAACAACGTGGCTGTCTACAACCTTTTCGCTAAAAGGAGAACCTCCTACAGTATTCTGCTTGCAAGCCCTGCGGGGGCTATGCCTGTTCTCGGGGGCTGGGCTGCCTTCAAAGGGTTAACCTTAGAGCCTGTCTTAATGGCTGGCCTGGTACTCCTGTGGATACCCATCCACATCTGGAGTATAGCTCTTAGGTGGAGAAGCGACTACGTTAAGGCGAAGATACCTATGCTTCCGCTGGCCGTTGAAAACGGTGGCAGGCTGATAGTCGCTGGAAGCATTCTTCTCGCAGCATACTCGACAATCGCCGTCCAGCTTGCGTTACAGTGGAAGCTCGCAGCCGTCATCGTGCTTTTGAACGCTGCCCTGATAGTTTTAAGCTTGAAATTCGCGGCTAAACCGACGGAGAGAAACGCGTGGGTTCTGCTGAAATTCACAGGCTTCTACATTTTCATAGTGTTCTTGGCATGGCCGGTTTCAGGCCTGCTATGACCATGAGGCTTTCTCAGGTTTAAATCCTTAATTATCTTCAGCCTAATCTTTCATGTGGTGGGGATGGATGAGTAAGGTTACAATGAACCATGGTGCTGGCGGAACTCTAACCTTCCAGCTGGTGAAAGGCTACGTTTTGAAGAAGCTTGGAGGAAGCCCCTTCGAGGTTCCCTTGGAAGCCTTAGACGACGCAGCCGTGGTGAACGGAGTGGTTTTAAAATCTGACAGCCACACCGTTAAGCCCCTCTTCTTCCCAGGTGGAGACATTGGAAGACTTGCGGTTTCCGGAACTGTTAACGACATAGCCATGCTTGGAGCGGAACCCCTAGCCTTAGCAGCCGGAATGGTTTTGGAGGAAGGCTTGCCCTTGGCTGACCTAGAACGCGTCCTAGCCAGCATGAAGAACACGTGCCAGGAGGCGGGGGTGTGGATTGTAACCGGCGACACCAAGGTTGTTGAGAAGGGAAGCCTTGGGGGGATGGTTATAAACACTTCCGGCATCGGCAGACGCTGTGAAGCCCTCGAGCATAACCTAGCCGTGGTTAAACGTTTCAGGCCT
>QMXU01000100.1 GCA_003662305.1 Candidatus Hecatellales archaeon | reverse complement strand
CTGCGTCAGGAGCCCACTTGTTTCTGAAGACCGCTGACTCGGCTTCAGCCGAGATGAAGGTTGTCCACTCAGGGGGTTCAGGCTCGACAGCATACTTATCGTAGAGGAGGAAGAGCCAGAGCATGTGGGCTATTGGAGGGGATATTCTCGGGGCTACGAGGGGAGAAACAACCTTAGGGCCGTCTACGCCTAGGAAGCTCTTTATGAACCACATGTGCCACCTCATGTCAGGCTCTGGAAGCACGTTTAGCATATAGTAGCTGTAACCCCAGTAAACGTTGCCAGCTGTCTGATAGTTTGGGCCCATACCGTTTGGGAGAGACAGCCACATCACGGTGTTCAAGAACTTCCTGAGTAGAGGATATTCTTCAGCTAGGGTTTTACTAAAGTAATGGCTGTAAGCGTTAAGCCATATCCAAAGCTCAGGCATAAAGTATGTCAAGTAGCCGTAGGTATGGTGTAGTCCTCCCGGATTACACGACTTTAATAGTACAGGCTTACCGTAGTGAGGGTTCTCTTCGCAAAGCCATTTCGTGGCTGCTTCAAGCCAGTCAGTTGGACCCAGCTGTCCGGAGGGAGGCTCATAATCGGATAGAGTGAGGGCCGTTACACCTAAGGCAGCTGCACCAGTATATGAGTCGTGACAATTACTGCTGGACATACAGTCTCTGTAAACGTCGCCAGCCGTAGCTATAAGTCGGGCTTTAACCTCTTCATGGAAGCTGGAGTTTACGGCCTCGATGTAGTTCGCTATCCAGTCATAGGCAATAGCATAGTGTAGCAGTCCCTTAGAGAGCCACATAAGCTTCTCAGGGTAAGTCTCAGGAAACCATACTGCGGTACCGTAATAGGTGAACACTTCAAGGCACTTATTAGCGTACTTAGTGTCGTTCGTTAAAAGGTACGCCAGTGACAAGAACTCAGCGTTCTGACCCTTATAGAACTCCCATTCCTCGCTCCCCGAAGGGTCCCAGTTAAGTAAGGTTCTGCTACAGTAATTGATAATGGCGCTCATCCAAGACTTGTATGGTTTAGAGTCTCTGTAACGCCAGCCAGGAATATCGTTTAAAGTGTTGAAGAATAAGCATGGATGACTCTGATGCTCGGTTAAAGCCTTACTTGAAGAGCCTGCGACATGGCTGAATGATGCTAAAGTAGATAGTAACACTAGCAGGAGTAACGTCTTAAGGATGAAGCATTTGAGGATTGAACAGGTCAATTTAACGTAGAGCAGAAACGTCACCCCTTATAAAGATATCCTTGCAGTATATGTTTAGCTATTTTCGTTCTATTTATCTTTTTCTTGAATGTTCTTAAATAAATAAGATTCGCTCATAAATAATGAATGTTGTGGCTGATCTTTTGGAATGGCTATTCCGGGCTGAGGCTTTTTGAATTGCTAGTAGGGCTATGAAAATAAGAACGGTCTTTAGGGGGTTTCCTTGATGGCTTCCACGGGGCTCATGCCCCTCGATCTCCTATAAGCTTTGAATGCGGCTAGGTATAGGCTTATGTTGTTCTTGCATATTCCCCTGTGGACGGCTAATCAGGGCCTGAGTAGTGAGGCGCGATTCTCACAACTGTTAATGTGGGCTTCACTCCTAACCCACTCGCCAGCTGATTGGTTGACGGCCTCATGCTTGTATCCCGCCCCTCTTAGGCCTACATAAGCCTTGAAGCAGTCGGTGTGTATGGTTGAGCCCTCGGAGACGCTTCTCCCCCATGATCTTCAGCGCCGTTTCAGCCTCAACGTCGCTGGATGGCGCATAGTCCTCTCGTTCGCCCCTACCGACAAGGATGAAGATGGGCGGCTTATCCCGGCTCCATGTTCCGCGTCCACGCCTCTTCAAGCCCCTACACCTAGGCTTTCGACCCAGCCCCTTGATGCGGCCGCTGTTGTTCCTACCCTTCAAACCAGCAGTAACGTAGACCTCGTCGCACCCGACAGCCCCACCATCCTAACAGGCTTAGCTCCATTCCTAAGCTTATGCATGATCTTCTTCAATGCCCTGAAGATAGGCATGTAGCTACGGCCTATGAGCCAGCTTAGGCCCAGACAAGAGTTGTGCAAGCCCAGGAATAGGAGCATAAGCACAAACCACTCTCTTAGGCTCAACCTGGAAATAGTGGAATACCGTTCCGGTCTTGTTGAATGTCCGTCCACAATCCTTGCGCATGTAACGCTTGAGACCAAGCCCATAATTCCCGTGGCCCTTCACCCTAATAGAGCCGCATCTAGGACAGTAAACGCCGCTCCTCCACCTAACCATCCTGAAGAGCCCAGAACAAGCCTCCTCATTCGAGAGAAGATCAAGAACGTCCATAAAGGAACATCAGAGGCCAACCACAAAAATCTTATTTAAGAGCGAAAATTTATACTTTGTTGCATAAATATTTTGGCTCATATTAAGTTTTGGGGAGACGGGGTCTTTATGTCCTGTATATGGTTAAAAATGGTTTAAATCTGTTTTTCTATATTTATGTTTGTTATGGACCTCTTTGATAGGCGCATCCTAGAGGTTCTCAGCGATGGTAGACCGAGAGATTTCCATCAGCTTCTTGAGGAAGCTGCTTTCTCACATAACACCTTGAGGATACACCTCGGGCGATTAGTGGATCATGGCTTAGTTATCAGGGAGAAAGCGTCCTCGAAGGGGAGGGGAAGGCCTAAATTCACCTATTCCCCAGCCTTGAAGCCTCATCCCAGACTCTCCAGACTCGTCTCAGACCCATTCAGCCAAGTCGTCATCTTATCATTTAGGAGGCTGAAGCACCTATGCAGGTTCGAGAAGGGGGGATACCGCAAAAGGATCAAAGGCAGATGTACACCCCAAAATTGTCCCCAAATCAAAAGATAAGAATAAAAACCATTTAACACCACTAACGTGACACAATGAGATACATATCCTCAAAATTTAATAAGAGCGAAATTATATATGCAACAAAGTAAATTTTATATAAGAGCTTCAACGTTTTTAAAAAGGGGTAGAATGGTTGGCCCTTCGCAGAAGGCTCCATTATCTCAGCGTCCTTAAAGCTCTAGGGGGAGTAATGATCCTCCTCCTAATAATGCCTACTATGATGCCTATGAAGGTGGCTTCAGAGTCGCCTAAGAAGAGTTTAACCGATTACCAGCCTCATCCATGCTTATTCTTCGACGAGATCGCTGAAATTCCCGGAGTACGGTATGAAAACCTTACGCCATACAAGAGCTGGAAAAACTCCATTATAAGGTACTCTGATAGGAGTTTACTTAGATGGAATCCCTCAAGAAGCGATGAATGGGAACTGTTTAAGGCTCAGAACGCTAAATTCTTAGCCTTAACGTACCTGTTAACGAACAACACTAAGTACGCTGAGAAATGTAAGGAGATCCTTGAATATTATGGTAAAGGCGTCTGGCGTCCTGAAGACAGAATAAGATGGGTGGCTAAAGCCCTCATTCACTACGCGATAGCCTACGATTGGATAACAAACTACCTCAGAGCAACTGATCCAGAGTTCGAAAACTCCATCAGATCCAAACTGGTTGAGACAACTACTATAGTATATAACGAGGGAAAAACAGCTGGAAACTGGCATGACAGATACAACTCCTACTGTGCGTTGGGCGTCGCCGCGCTCGCACTAGCGGATTATGAGCCTCCATCAAGCTCGAAGGGACCTGTTGACTGGCTTGAAGCCGGCGTAACATGGCTTTGTGAATGTGAACCCTACAGCGGCAAATCCGTGTTCGCGGTCAGCTGCAACCTTGGAGGCTTATATCTTTGTTACTCTTATGAGACATACTTTCTTCCAGAACTATGGATCTGGCTTAACGCCTACAACCATTACTATAATAGAAGCCTCGCTGAAAATTACCCCATCGTCAGAAAATTCCTTAACACGGTAATATGGTTATCGCTTCCAAACGGTATGGGCCCAAACTATGTTACGGCTGGAAACACGTATTGGGGTTACAGCTACTATATGCTAAACGTGCTTCCAGAGCCTGACATGAGGTGGCACATGTGGTTCATAAAGAGCTTCCTAGGCGTAGACGGCCCTAGAGGCCCCTATGACTGCGTAGCCCCGAGAATATCTATCCCCGTAGAGTACGTGCTCTGGCTCTTCCTCCTCTACGATAAGTATGCTGTCGAGCCTGAACCCCCTGAGTGGACAACCTTCATCTCGGCTGAAGCCGAGTCAGCGGTCTTCAGAAACAAGTGGGCTCCTGACGCAG
>QMXU01000099.1 GCA_003662305.1 Candidatus Hecatellales archaeon | reverse complement strand
TTTACACTTTCCCAGCCAGGCCTGGAAGGCTTAGGCCTGCTGAAAGGTTTGACGAGGTTTCAGCCAGCCGGACAGGCTTATTCCTGGAAGTCTCAGATTTCATGCCCTTCTTTCTCGGCCTTTCCCAGTAAACTTAAGATAGAGGTATACTGTCAGGGATAGGGCTGCCGGAGCGTAGAAAACGAATATCTTGAATTCGTCTCGGAGGAGGAAGCCATAGAGGCTTTCAGCTACGAAAAACATTACCGAGATTAAAGCCAAAATTATGAAGGCTTGAAGCCAGGGTGAAGGCTTTGACAGGCTGTCCACGTTTATCCTTCCTTCTCAGCCTGGATGAGGTCTTGGATGGCGATGTCAACGTAGCTTCCGTCAGGAAGCTTTCTCCTAATGGTTATAGGCAGAAAACCTTTCTCAAGTTCAAGCTTCGCTATGTCTATCGGGTTGCTGACGTTTTCAGGAGTCTCTATTAGAATGGGGGCTCCTAAGCTTATCTGAAGAGCTCTGGCTCCTATGATTCTGGCTTTCTCAAACCGGGTGAGTCTTGGAGGCCCGGTTACTGGTTTTTCCGAGGTTATAAGCTTAAACCCCCAATCCATAAAATCCTGCTAGAGCTTCACGGGCTGGCGGGTTTCAGGGAAACAGGATTTCAACTTTGAGCCGTTAAATGTTAAAGGCAACTTTGAAGTTCACCAACCAGCCCTATATAAAGCTAAAAACTTTAATGGCGTATGGTTTATAAATTTTTACCCTTTAACCCCTAAGCTACAACTGTTTTCGCCCCTATTTTCCTTCCAAACCTGGTCAGCATCTCAACATGGTTTCCGTAGCATAAGACCTGGTGGTTGCCCGTGGACGCCAGAAGCCTTTCAAGGCTTCCTTCAACCTTAACTTCAGCCTGGCTTCTGCACATGCCTGGAAGGCTGAGCTGCGACTTCACAAGCACCCCGCAGGCCACCGTAAGCCTGAAGTTTTCAAGGGAGAAGTGGGATAGGGTCACAGGGCCTCTGGGCAAGAGCACGTCCAGCGAAACTTCTCTTCCCGTCTCGAAATGGCTTTTAAGCTTCACAGGAAGCCTCCTTTTTCCGCCCAGGCTGAAGGGTGCCGTGCAGTGGGCTAACGTCACCGTTTTTCCCGTAGGATTGAAACCGGACAGGTTCGCCATCCACGTAGGCTTCTTCAAGGCTTTCGACAGGGCTAGGAAAACCGGAAGCGTGTCAAGGTCTGCCTCGCATACAGCCGGGATTCCCTCACCGTTCAGAAGGGACAGCATTAAACACGGTGTGAAGCCCTCCTTCACGGTGAAGGGGAAGCAGTCTATGGTTAAAGCTGAAGCCTTAAACTTTCCAAGCAGGCTTTTCACGGCAAAGTAGAGCTTTAAGGGCTTCCTCAAGCTTTCAGCTGAAACCCCTATAAGCCTCGCCTTGCCCAGCCTCTCCTTCAGAGCCCTCTTAACTTCTCTATCTTCAACTTCTCCGTAAGCCTCCATGAGGGCTGTAAAAGAGGCTGGCAAAGCCTTAAGGCTGAAAACCTCTGAAAGCCTTTCAAGCCTCGGCTTCAACTCCCTAAGCTTATCTTCCCCAGCCAGCAGGAGGAAAGTTGAGCCTTTAAGGGCCTTAAAGGCGTGGGAGGCTTCGGCTTCAGCTTGAACCTCTTTGGGGGCTTCCCTGAGCTGGCTGTAGACTATTTCCCCTTTCCAGCCTCCCAGGGCTTCAAGTTTTTCTCTAGCGCTTAAAGCTGAGGGGAGACTGTTGTTTTCATGGTAAGCCCAAAGCGTCCACCCCTTTTTGAAGGCTATCTCGGCGATGGTTCTGCTGGTTCCACCGCTTGCAACGAAAACCACCACCGCATCGTATTCCTCCTGGTTGAAGGATGGAGCCTCTGAAGGGGAGCACACAGGCTTCACGGGGCCGTACACTTCAAAGCCTTTCTTTTTTAGGAGGCTTCTAGCCTTGGCAATTCTGCTTTGAACTCGTGTAGTGTGAATCCGTGAGGACACTGGAATGAGGAAAACGGTTTTCTTCAAGTCTTTCTCTCTCCAGTACTAGTGGGCTACTGTTTCTCCTAGCGCCTCCACGTAAAAGGTTTATAACCTAAAGGGTAGGGTAAAATATTTTCGGCGGAGAAGTGGTGAGAAAGAACATTCAGATGTTTCAACCCTCCATTGGGAGGGAAGAACTGGAAGCAGTAGTAGGAGTTCTACGGGATAAAACGCTTACCGACGAGACAGGCTCAGGAGCTTACGTGAAAAAGTTTGAGGAAGCCTACGCCAAATACGTTGGAGTGAAGTATGCGGTAGCCGTAAGCTCGGGAACCGCAGCCCTACATGCAGCCTTAATGCTGGCTGACGTAGGCTCAGGAGACGAGGTTATAGTTCCAAGTTTCGCTCAGACCTCCACGGCGGAGGCTGTAGCCCTAACAGGAGCCAAACCGGTCTTCGCAGACATAAACCCGAAAACCTACTGTTTAGACCCAAGATCCGTTGAGGAGAAGGTTACAAGCAAGACCAGGGCCATCGTCCCCGTCCACGTCTACGGCCTCATGGCTGAGATGGAAGCGATAAACGAAATAGCCCGTGAACACGACATCTTCGTCATCGAACATGCCTGCCAGGCCCATGGAGCCGAGCTTAAAGGAAGTAAGGCTGGAACCTACGGCGACCTAGCATGCTTCAGCTTCAACGCCCTAAGCGTTATAACGACTGGCGAAGGAGGGATGATTACTACCAACCGAAGGGACTACGCTGAGGAGCTTCAGTCCATAAGAGTGCATGGGTTCGGAAGGTACGGTTCAAGCGAAAGGCTAGGCCACAACTATAAGATGACGGAGGTTGCTGCAGCCTTAGGCTACTACCAGCTTCAGAAGCTTCCAAAACTTTTAGAGGCAAGGCGTAGAAACGCTCAAATCCTAACTTCCCTGCTGGAAGGCGTTGGAAGGCTTGTTACCCCGGAGGAGCCTCCCGGCTACAAGCATGCTTGGAGCCTTTACACGGTCAGGCTTAGAGGCGGAAAGGTGGGTGAGAGAAACAAGCTGGTTTTAAAGCTTAACGCCTCCGGGATTCAGGCTAAAGTCTTCTATCAGCCTCCCATCCACATGGCACCCTACTACCGGAGGAAGTACGGGATTAGGCCTAGAAGCCAGCCTAACACCGAGGCTGCCGCCCGCCAGGTGTTCTCGCTTCCATGCCATCAAGGCCTCGGAGAGGAAGACTTCAAGTATGTGGCTCAAAAACTTAAAAAGCTCATACGGTGAAAAAGGGGGCTTTCCTTTAAGGCTTCAGTTGCTTTTAAAACTTATTTAGCTTAGAGAGTTGGCTAGTTAATTGGTGTCTCAGCCTTTTGACAGTTAGCATCAGGAAGATTCTCAGGGAGTTTAAGGCTGGAAGAATAGGCTTGGAAGAGGCTGAGCGGAGGCTCAGGCTTCTCTCCATCCTGAAAGTTGAAAACTATGTGAGAGCAGACCTTGGAAGAGAGCTTAGACGCAGCATACCCGAAGTGGTCTTCGTTGAAGGTAAAACTCCCGCTCAAACATTAAAGGTTGCAGGAGAAGTGGCTGAAGCCGAGGGCAGAGTTATCCTTGCCAGAGCCTCCAAAACACATCTTTCAGAGCTTTCAAAGCTTAAGCCTAAATTCAAAGTTGAAGTCTGGGAGCAGGCAGGCCTAGCCGTGGTGAAAAAGCAAGGCTTCAAAACGGTGAAAACGGGAGGGAAGGTTGCTGTTCTAACCGCTGGAACCGCAGATATCCCTGTAGCCTTGGAGGCAGAGGTTGTGGCACACGAGCTGGGATGCGAGGTTTACCATGCCTACGATGTGGGTGTTGCAGGAATGCACAGGTTGCTTGAACCCTTGAAGCATCTTCTAAGCTGGAGGGCTGATGTGGCTGTGGTGGTGGCTGGAATGGAGGGCGCCCTGCCTTCCGTGGTGGCAAGCCTCGTGGATATCCCGGTTGTAGGGGTTCCCACCTCCGTCGGATACGGTTATGGAGGCAGGGGGAAGGCGGCTTTAATGGCTATGCTTCAGTCCTGCAGTCTGGGCTTGGCTGTGGTGAATATTGACAACGGGGTTGGAGCCGGAGCCTATGCAGCCCTCATAGCCAACAGGATGGCTAGGGCGAGAAAGGAAGGCTGAAGCATGAGAATGGCCTTGGTGAAGCCTTTTCTACCCCTAGTTTTCCTCCTCACGGTTTTAAGCCTAGGCTCCATAATAGTCTTCCATTTCTGCTCTTTCCACCCTGAATACCTCAGCCTTCT
>QMXU01000098.1 GCA_003662305.1 Candidatus Hecatellales archaeon | reverse complement strand
CTCCTAGAGCTTGGGGTTAGACCGCTGGTTTCCTATCCTTGCAGGCCCAAGGCTATCATGTATTCCTCCCCAACCTTTAAGGTTGCCCATAAAGGCAGGTTCAGGGTTCCGTCGGATGCTGTTAGGCCTGAAGACCCTGAATACGACCATTTATCCTTCGAGTTCACCGCCAACCCCGGACTTGTCATAGAGGAGACGGGAAGGCTTATCCTGTCATGGGATAGGATGAGCTCTGAAGGATGGTTTGACGAGGAGGTCTTGGAGTTCGCCCTCAACTCCGCCCACACGGACCTGCTGGTTTTCGCCTATGCACACTTGCTGCTTCCAAACCGCAGGGAGCGGACAGACTTTCTGGCAGACGAGCTTGAAGACCGTAGGAGACCTAAGGTGCACCTAGAGTTCGGGGAGGGGTGCAGCGAATCTATGAAGTATGCTATGGAGAGGCTGGCTGACGGGGGATGCGTAGACTCCTGGGGGTTGAACGAGAGGGAGAGCGTGGAGTATCTTAGGGCGGCTTCCGGAAGCCTTGAAGACCTCGCCCAGGCGGGCTTTAACGCTTTGAAAGCCTACGGGCTTGAGAGAGTCTGCATTCACACTTCAAGGTTTACCTTAGCCTGCTCAAGGCTTGAGCCGGAAGCGGAGTTTAAGGCTTTAACTTCAGCCTGTAAGGCTGCGGCAGCCCTGACCATGGGTGGAAGCCTCATGGACAATTTTAGAAGGGTTGAAAGGCTTCCAAGATGCGATGTTAGGGCTAGAGCTGAGAAGGCTGAAGGCTTAAGCCTTGTAGTTGTTCCGGCCTACTGGAATTCCAGTCCTAAGGTTTTAACGGGTTTAGGAGACTGCTTTTCAGCTGTTCAGGCTGTGGTGGCGCTTTGCCGTTGAAGCGGGAGGAGCCCAGATTTCTCGTAGACGGGATGCTTGGAAGCTTAGCCCGGTGGCTTCGCATGCTGGGCTACGATGTGGAATACGAGTCGGAGAAGGACGACGAGGAACTGTTGGAGGAGGCTGCTAGGTCAGGGAGAATCCTGTTGACAGGCGACCTAGAGCTTTACAGGAGAGCCCTGCGGAAGGCTTTGAAAGCATACCTTGTGAAGGTGGGAGACAGGGATGAAGCCTTGCACAGGCTTAGCAGGAGGTTTAGGCTTAGGCTGACCTTAAACCCTAAGCTTTCAAGGTGTCCCCTATGTAACACGCCTTTGAAGCCTGTGGGGAGGAGGGAGGCTGAGGGGAAGGTGCCTCCATCCGTTTTAAGGCGTAAACGGAGGTTTTGGGTCTGCCGGAACCCTGGCTGCGGGAAGATTTACTGGAAGGGAAGCCACTGGGATAAGATTAAAGACACTTTGAGGAGGGTTTCAAATAGGGGAGGATAAGCCTTTGACCGGGAGCTTCCAGATTGAAGATGTGCAAGGGGAGTTTCTCGTGAAGCTTGCCAGGAAAGCCATAACCGAGTATTTAAAGTCTAACGTTAAGGTAGCTCCTCCTCCTGAAACACCGCCCAGGCTTAGGGAGAAATGCGGTGTCTTCGTAACCTTGAACAGGGTTACCTCTGGAGGCGGAAAGGAGCTTAGGGGATGCATAGGCTACCCTGAACCTGTCATCCCCCTGGTGGAAGCCACCATAGACTCAGCCATAAACGCTGCGGTTGGAGACCTGAGGTTTTCCCCGGTAAGACTTGAAGAGCTAAGCCGGATAGTGGTTGAAGTCAGCGTTTTAACCCCGCCCCAGCTGGTGAAGGTTGAAAACCCTAAGGAATACCCAGGCCAGATAAGAATAGGCGTAGACGGCATAATAGTTGAGAGAGGATTCTACAGGGGGCTTCTCCTCCCCCAGGTTCCCGTTGAATGGGGATGGGACTCTGAGGAGTTCCTTTCTAACGGCTGCCTTAAAGCCGGGCTTCCCCCAGACGCCTGGCTGATTCCAAACACAAAAATCTACAAGTTTCAAGCCATAATATTTGAAGAGGAAAAACCGGGTGGAAAGGTAGCCCGTAGAGCCCTGAAATAGCTTAAGAGCAGTTGATGTTGGGCTGAACCTTGAAAAAGAAAGGGAGAATCTACTTTTCAGCTTGCGGTCTTGGGCTGGGCCATGTAAGCCGATGCCTGGAAGTTTTCCGGGAGCTGAAAGGACGGGGGGAAATCGAGGCTTTCTTCTCCTCCTACTTGGACGCTTTACCCCTTCTGGAGGCTGAAGGCTTAAGGTTTACTGAGGCCCCAGCCTTCAGCTACTGGACCTGGCCTGACGGGGCGGTAGACCCTTGGAGAACCCTTAAATGGCTCAGCGGACGCCTCCTCTTCCGCTTTATGAAGCAGGTGTGCTTCGAAATCAGGCAGCTGGCATCCTTTAAACCCGACCTTGTCGTTTCGGACACAAGGCTTTCAACGGTTATCGCCAGCCGGGTCCTCGGCAAACCTGTCCTAACCATTCTAAACCAGCTTAGGGTTATATCTCCAGGGCTGATTCACTACCCGAAGCTTTTCAGGATTTCAGACTTCTTCTCCCACGGCTTTATTGAGCCAGGCTGGGGGATAAGCGACAGGATAATTATCCCTGATTTCCCTCCACCCTACACGGTTTCAGGTGAAAACCTTAAGGCTCCTCCAGCCTTGAAACGTAAAATCCGCTATGTGGGAGCCCTTCTACCCGTAAGGCCTGAAAGCCTTCCAAGCCAGGAAAAGCTTAAAGCTGAACTCGGCTTCAACCCGGAGGAACCCCTCGTCTACGCCGCTGTAAGCGGGCCAGCCTATGAAAGATGGTGGCTTGGGGTTAAACTCTACAAGGCCTTCTCCAATCCGCCTGAAGGCTTCCAGGTTGCCCTCTCCCTTGGAAGAAGACTTGAAGGATTCAAGCAGGAAAAAGGAAGAATCAAGGTTTACAGCTGGCTTCCGGACAGGTTTAAAATGCTTAAGGCCTGCGACCTGGTTGTAGGCAGAAGCGGCCATGGGACGGTTACCCAAGCGCTAGCCTATGGTAAACCCATGGTTCTGATTCCAACCCAGGAGCAGACAGAGCAGATATTCAACGCTAGGACGGCTGTGAGGCTCGGAGTGGCTAAGGCGTTAGACCCAAGATACCTTTCAAGGGAAAACCTTCAGCCCCTAATAAGCGAAGTCCTAGAAAACGGGGAATACAGGAGGAAAGCCGAAAAAATAATGGAGGAGGCAGGAAAGCTTCCAGGGATTAAGGCGATAGTGGAAGAAATATTAAGCCTGCTTTAGGCTTCCACCCTAAGCCTTCTCAAGCCCTCCAAATCCTTCATAACAGCCTCCTTTAAACCTGCCTTTACACAGGCAGCCTTCAGCTCTGCTTCGGAGGGAAACCTCTGAAAGCGCAGCCTTACCGCTTCTCTTTTCAAACCTAGAACCTTGAAGGCTTCTCTAGCCGGCGTGGTTAAGCCTGCTAGGGGGGTTAGAATTAAAAGGTTTGAGGCGCTTCTTAAAGCCGACAGGAAAGCTAACGACGCCTCCACGTCAGGCCTCAAGTCTAAACCCAGGATTAGAGAGAAAACCTGAAGTTTTCTGGAAAGCTCTGCACCTGCCAAGACCTTAGCCTTCTCTAGGAGAACCCTGCGGAGAACCTGTCCTTTAACTTTCGCCAGCGATTTCGACGTGTGGTTAAGCGTTAAACGGTATCCTTCAAGCTTTCCCGTGGGTGTCCATTCGGCAAGCTTTCTGGCGAGTTTAACCCCTCTTTCAGCTTCCGCTCTGCTTGCTCCGGGAATTAGGAGGGTGGGCCGTATTCCTCTTTTCATGGTAAGCCATGTGGCTGCAGCGGCATTCGCATGGTCGAGGATTGCTAGGGCGTCACCCTGGCTTCCGAAAGGTATGCCTCCTAGACCGCGGAAAACGTCTAGGTAAAGATAGGCGTTTCTTCCTCTGACCTCAACGTGGACGGTTAGCTGAGGATTTTCCAAGTCGACTTTAAGCTTTCCCGGGTAAGCCTCCAGAAGTCTTCTTCCCGTTTCAGCTTCAACGTCTCTGCTCGTGTAGGGATGGCTTCCGATTCTTCTCGCTCTAACGGCAAACCAAGTGGGAAGTTTAACTCTTCCTTTTAGGAGAAGCGAAGCCGTCTGGGCTATGGCTTCAAGGCTTGCTTCTGCTCTAACGGCTGGGGCTACATATTCCACGCCGAAAACCTTTGAGGCTGGGCGGGCAGCGGCTTCGGCTTTTTCATGTCTGAAGAAGATTCTTCCATCCTCCTTCCACTGGGAGGAGGGAGGAAGCCCTGCTCTCGTTAGAGCCGTGCTTACGTGGCTTATGAGGGCTGCTTCAAGTCTACGTCTGACAGCCCTGCTTTTCAAAGCTAT
>QMXU01000097.1 GCA_003662305.1 Candidatus Hecatellales archaeon | reverse complement strand
TTCCACGTGGAGCCTTTAAGCGTAGGACTGTCCATCATAGCCATCATTGTCGGCGCTCTGCCAGTATACCTCGTGTACGTCAAGCGCAGTCCGCCTCCTGAAAGCTTCGCCTTGGGAGGCTGGGGCGCCATCCAGAAGATGCTTAGCCAGGGCTACTACTTCGACAAGTTCTACTACGCGGTTTTCGTAGACGGGCTTAAAGCTGCAGTTCAAGGCTTCAGGAAGAGCCATCCTGGAATACTGAACTTCAACATGAGCCTGATTCTGGGAGGCATCATAGTGTTGACTTTACTGCTCCTGACGTTTGGAGGTGCATGGTAAAGTGTTCACATGGGTTATTGACATCCTAGTCCTGTTCGCCATAGCCATCTCGCTGGCAGGAGCCCTAGCCCGGTACAGGGGAAACCTTAACATCCCCTTAGGCATAGTTTCCACCATAGGCTTCGGCATATCCATATACTTCTGGTACAACCTATACCTGGAAGTTCAGGCAGCTGGAGGAGTTCTAGTCCTCAAGGCTCTCCCAGCCTTAGCCTCCTCATGCCTCCGCATAGACATGCTAAGCCTGTTCTTCTCCTTTCTGTTCCTGCTAGTGGGCTTTGTAGCCTCCTTCTTCTCCATGCGGTACATGGAGCATGACACAGGGCATCCTCAATACTACGCGCTGCTACTCTCCATGGTAGCCGGAATGGTTGGAGTATCCTATGCTGGAGACATCTTCACCCTGTTCTTCTTCTGGGAGCTCATGGCGATAACAAGCTACGTGCTGGTTGCCTTCAGAAAGCACCTGTGGGAGCCGGTGGAGGCAGGCTTCAAATACCTGGTAATGAGCGCGGCGGGAAGTGCGTTAATGCTTCTAGCCATAGCCCTCCTCTACGGTTTAACCGGCACAACGGACCTAGCTGGAATAGCCTCAGCCATCAAGGGCGGAGCTGTAACTCCAACCTTGAAAACATGGCTCTACTTCGCCATAGCCATAATCGTGGCAGGCTTCGGGGTTAAGGCTTCTATTGTCCCCCTGCACACCTGGCTTCCAGACGCCCACCCAGCCGCTCCAACCCCCATATCCGCCATGCTGTCGGGAGTGGTAATCAAAACCGGTGTCTACGCCATAATGAGGATGCTGGGCCTCGTAGTTTACCCGGCAGCCCTAGACTGGACTATGGTAGCCATGGTGGTAGCCTTCTTCGCAGCGTTAACCATGACCGTTGGCAACGTTATGGCCCTGCTTCAGGAGGACGTTAAAAGGCTTCTCGCCTACAGCAGCATAGCCCACATAGGATACATCACCCTCGGAATCTCAGTAGGCCTCATAGGAGGAGCCATAGGCTTCTACGGCTACACCGCAGGACTCCTCCACACCATGAACCATGCCATAATGAAGGGGCTGGCCTTCCTTGCCGTTGGAGCCTTCATCCACGCGGCTGGAACCAGAAAGCTCTCAGAGCTTGTTGGAATAGGCCACAGGATGAGGGCGATGGCCGTAATCTTCACGATTGCTGTTCTAGCCCTCTCAGGTGTGCCTCCCACAAACGGCTTTATAAGCGAGCTGATGCTTGTTTTAGCCACCGTCAACGCAGGACTATACATCCTGGTTGCTGTGATGTTGGCTAACATTCTCATAGGCTTCGGCTACTACCTAAGGCTTCTATACATCATGGTTTGGCAGTCTCCAAGAAGCGAGCTTGCAGCGGTGAAAGGAAGCAGCTGGCTTATGCTCATACCCACAGGAATACTTGCAGCCCTCTGCATCCTCATAGGCGTATACCCGGCACCCTTCCTAGACTTCGCCTCGCAGGCAGCTCAAGCCCTAGCAAACCTCTCAGCCTACACCGCTATAGCCTAAAAAACCTTAAAGTCCCCTTTTACCTTTTCCCTTAATTTCTCGCAGGAAAGATAGCATTCAGGCTTAACCTTCAGAGCCCCTTCAGCCTTCTCAAAGGCAACTCCTTCACGCCTCAAGATTTCAGCTTTAACCTCCAGGCCTATACTGTAGCCTCCAAGAGTCAGGTCGCCCCTAATAACCCGGTGGCATGGGATAAGGAGGGGGAAAGGATTCAAGGCTAAAGCTAACCCCACAGCCCTAGCAGCCCTTGGAAAGCCTAAAACCTCAGCCACAGCCCCGTAGCCGGTGACATACCCCCTTGGAATCTGAAGGGTTAACCCTAAAACTTTCCTGGTGAAAGGTTTAAGCCTGCTCCAGGCGAGAGGAGGAAGCCGTTTAACCTTCCGACCCATGTAGGCTTCACCCATAAGCCTGAAAACTTTCTCAACTCTGTTCGGTGCTCGTTCAGCCTTCACAGGCTTCTCCCACGGCTTCAAAGTCTTAACTCCGCTGTTTAATGCTTCCTCCCTGCTTCTGTTGGAAAAGGCTGTGAAGCGTATGGTGCCGTCAGCCATGGCTCCAACACAAAGCCATACATGTCCAAGCCTTTTAAGGTAGACATTGCAGAACTCAAAGCTCAACCTTGTAAACCTAATAATTTTATAATAGGAGTCATGTTAAAGGATATTATGGCTTCATCCGCTTTAAGAAACCATGGTAAATTAAGATTATGTTTCATCTCATCTTTTCCCCCGAACAGGGGGTATTTAGCCGAGTATGCTTATCAGCTAATAAACGGGCTGGCAAGAAATGAGAACATAGAAAAAATAGTGATATTAGCCGATAAAATTCAAAGCCCGGAAGGGACAGAGAAAGTTGTATACCCTGAAAAGGTGAAATGCGTAAGATGCTGGGCGAGGAATAAGCCTGCCTCACTGCCACGCATCCTATCAAACCTGCGTAAGTTCAGTCCTGACATAGTCCACTTCAACTGCGGCCTCATGAGCTGGGGAAAAAGCAGAATCGTGAACTTCCTTGGCAGTCTGATGCCCTTAACCGTCAAGCTGCTTGGCTACCCTGTGCTGGTTACCCTTCACAACATGGGGGAAGCAGTTAACTCAGATAAACTGGGAATATACCGGCTGAACAGGCTGAACTCCTTCGGCCTGTGGCTTGCAACCAAGCTTCTTTCTAAGGTTAACGTTGTGGTTCCACTGAAACGTTACGCCCAAATACTTAAGCAGAAATATCATGCTGAAAACGTCCAGTATATTCCACATGGAACCCTTGGTGCCATAGTAAACCACGTGACTACTGGTGGTAAAACCGTTCTAACCTTCGGCCACTTTTCAGAGCACAAAAACCTTCCCCTACTCATCCAAGCTGTTAAGGAAATACGTGAAAACGATGGAAGCCTGAAACTTGTGGTTGCAGGAGACTCTCATCCTAACCGTCCCGGATACCTTGAAAACATAAAGAAAACCTACGGGCATGAGCCCTTCATAGTTTTCACAGGCTACGTTAACGACGAGAAGCTGAAAGACCTGTTTGAAACGTCCACCGTGGTTGTGCTGCCATACCTTTTCAGCGTTGGCTCAAGCGGCGTTTTCCATCTTGCCTGCAGCTTCGGCAAGCCAGTAATAATCTCAGACCTTCCAGACTACAGGGATATGCTTGAGGCGGAGGGAGGAGCCGCCATACTGGTGCCCGCAGACGACAAGCAAACCCTAATCGAAAGCATTAAAAAAGTAGTCGGTGACATGCAGCTTCAAAAAAGGCTGGGCGAACAGAACTTGAAGATGGCAGAGAACCTCAGCTTCGAGCATATAGGCCAAAGATACGTCGACTTATACCGTAGAATAATCGCCTGCTAACCTAAAGTGGCTCCGCCTATTTCCGGCATAAAATGAACATTCCTGAAGCGTATGGAAGCGAATGCAGCAGCATATACTCGGCTAACTCCAGTTTTTCCACAAGCTTAAGAAGCCGGGCAGGCACACGGTTCAGGCTTCCACTTTCAACTTTCCTCTCGTTAAATGAGGAGAGCAGGTCGAAGAAGGCGGACAGGTAATGGAGGAAATAGCTTACTCTCACTATTTTGAAGCCGTAGCCTTTAAGGTGGGATAAGATTTCCCTCTCCTCGTATCTGTGCAGGTGAAACTGCTCCTCGTCCCTTGGGTATCGAGGGTATGACCTGGAAATCTTCGCTGCAAACCATTCGAGGCTCCAAGGGTTCCTAGAAGGCAGATAAAAGAAGGCGTAGCCTTTAGGCTTTAAAACCCGGTAAACCTCGGCAAACGCTTTACTGTCATCCGGTATATGCTCTATAACGTCTACGCATATCACCTTGTCAATGCTTTCATCACGTAAAGGCAGAAAGCAGCCGTCCGCACAGAGAACTTTGGATTTAGCCAGCCTTCTAAGCGGTTTCACTGCTATGTCCAGTCCTATACACTCAGCCATCTTCTCAATCTCAGCGAAGTAT
>QMXU01000096.1 GCA_003662305.1 Candidatus Hecatellales archaeon | reverse complement strand
TTGACAATCAGCCTTCTCTCAGCATCCTTCACAGCACAGCCTAAAACGTAGGCTTCAACCCCATGCCTTTCAGCCCTGTCCACAGCCTCGTCGACGCTGGACTTCGAAACGACCAGGCAGAAGCCTACCCCCATGTTGAAGACCTGATACATTTCGCTGTCCGGGAGGCTGCCGTACTTCTGAATTAGCTTGAAGATGGGCTGAGGCTCAGGCAGGCTTTCCAAGACGTATCCGGCGTGGGGGCTGGCTCTTGCAAGGTTCAGCAGCCCCTTACCGGTGATGTTAGCCATACCGTGAATTTCAACCCCGCCTTTGAGCATGTCTAAAACAGGCTTAACGTAGATGCGGGTTGGAGTTAGAAGCTCCTCGCCGAGAGGCTGCTCAAGGTCTTCCACAGGCTCGAAGAGGCTTAGCCCAGCCTTTTCAAGCAGAACCTTCCTGGCGAGGGTAAGCCCGTTGCTGTGTATTCCTGAGCTTCTAAGCCCCACTACAACATCGCCTTCCTCAACTTTTCCACCGTCTATGAGGCGGGCGAGGTCTACCAGCCCCACGCACATGCCTGCTAGGTCGAAGCCGAAGCCTTCCCGCTTGCCTCGAATCATTTCTGGAAGCTGGGCTATTTCTCCTCCGACAATGGTTACGCCTGCCTGCTTCGCTCCTTCAGCAAGCCCCCTGGCGATTTCCTGGAGAAGCCTTGGGTCGGGCTTCTGCAGGGCGATGTAGTCTATGAAGGATATAGGCTCAGCCCCAATACATATAATGTCGTTGACGTTCATGGCTACGCAGTCTATTCCAACCGTGTCGTACCTGTCCATTAGCTGAGCTAGGAAAACCTTGGTTCCAACCCCGTCTGTTTTCAGGGCTAAGCCGAGCTTCTCATTAAGCTTTACCACGCCTGCGAAGTGGGCTATAGGGATTACAGGGCTGCCGGCACCAGTTCTGAGGCTGAAGGTTTTACGGCATTCCTCAACGACAAGCTTTAAGGCTTCATCTTCAGCCTCAACGTCCACGCCAGCCCTCCTATAGCTTTCAGCCAACAGTTTAACCTCCAAGCATGGGAGAATCCGGGGGAAGCCAGGCTTCCAGCCTTACTCTACTATTATCCTGTACCCGTAGATTTTCTTCGGGAGAATAACCCGGAGGATTCCGTCTTTGAACTTCGCCCTGGTTTTCTCAGGGTCTATGATGGCTGGCAGAGTTATAGTTCTGCGGAAGCATTCAAATTCTACTTCCTTCTGGTATGGTCCCCACCTGCTCATTCTGATACGCTCTCTTACGGGAGCCTCGATTTTAAGCGTGTTCTCGCTGGCTGAAAGCCGGATGTCCTCCTTTCTAACGTAGGGCAAGTCTATGGTGACGATAACTTCGTCTTCTGTTTCGTACATGTGGACTAGGGGTTTAAGCTCCCGCTTGGAAACATCGCAGAGGGGAGTTTCGAAGGGAACTACTCCGACCAGTTCCTCGAAAACCTTGTCTACGTGGCCTATAAACTCTTCAAAGATCTCGAAAATTGATTTCCTTTTACGCTGGGACATGCTTTATCCCTCCTTAAACGTATATGCCTGGAAGCTCCTGCTCCTGGACTTTTCTAAGGCTTCTAAGCTGCTCCTGGGTTTTCTTCATAAGCTCTCTAGCCTTAACCCTTATCTCCTCAGCCTTATCTAGAAGTTCACCTACGTCTATGTTAAGGTTTAGAAGCGTATTCAAGGTTTCAATGATAGAGGCAGAGGCTCCGGGGTCCGGAAACTGGAGGTGTGCTTCGGCTAGCAGCGTAATGTTAGGCTGCTCAGCCCTCATGCACTCCCTTAGCAGGGTTGCATAGGTTCCCACGAGAAGCCCCTCATCGAAGCTTTTTATTCCAGCCTTGCTCAGCAGCTCTCTTGCCTGAGGCGTGCTTCCCACCCCGTATACAGCAGGCTTCTCTATTTCAAGCCTGTTGGGCGTAGCTAAGCCAGTAAGCCCTATTATGGTGTCCACCCCCTTCTCCTTAGCCCACTTGGTTATGCTTCTCGAAACTGTGAGGATGGTTTGGGCTGGAAGCACTATTTCGGTGGTAAGCACTATGAAGTCTCCTGAATTGTAGATTCTTATCGGCGATTTGGGCTCGTTATCGTGGATTACCACTATGGGAGGAATCTCATCTGAGTCTAGGTATCCTGCCTCCACCATGTTTAAGGACTGAACAATATGGGAGGCTGCTATAACACCTACGAGGCCTACGTCAGGTATTCCAACCAGCATCTTGGCTCCTGCCTTAACCTTAAAAGCCCCCACGATCCTAACAGGCGTTTCAAATCCCAAATAAACCCACCTGAAACCTTCAAAAATAAGAATAGGGGGCAAAACTAATAAGACTTCGCCTAAAGGCAAGGTAAGCCCACAAGCTCCTCCAGCCACCTAAGCTCAGACTCTTCCAGTTCAAGTGCCCTGTCGATGGTTTCAAGCAGAACAGATTTCTCTTCTGGAAGCTTGTACCCTTCGTAGTCCTGCCTGAATATGGGGAACCCGTTTTTCAGGGAGGGGTTTATGAAGTGGTCGAAGCATATTCTGCCTGTTATCTCAAGCTTTTCCACCATAAGCCTTATCTCGCTGAGGCATTGGTGGGGTGAAAGAAGCTTGAAGTTTCCCTTCCTATACTCGTCGAAAAGCGGGGTTCCTGGGAGGGGTAGGAAGGTTCTAACCCTTACGAAGTGGGGGTTTATCCTGTTCAGAACGTCCGCCGTGTTTTCCGCGTGCTGCCTTGAAAGGGAAACTCCTCCGAGCCCGGACATGACGTATAGGGAAAGCTCTATTCCGGCTTCAATAACTTTTCTTCCAGCTTCAACGTGCTCCCGGCTGGTTACGCCTTTATTGACTTTTTTCAGAACTTCGTCGTCTCCGCTTTCAAGTCCTACATGAAGTCTTGACAGGCCTGAGCTTCTCAGGAGTTTAAGGTCTTCAAGAGGTTTAGCCGTCAGGGTTTTAGCTCTGGCGTAAGATGTAACCCTTTCAACCTGTGGGAAGAGCTTCTTTAAGTGTTTGAGGATTTCGACGAGGTTTCGGGTTGGAATTATGAGGCTGTCAGCGTCCTGGAGGAAAACTGTTTTCCCTCCTGAGCTAAGCCAGTTGAACAGGTTTAGGAAGCTTTCATGGTGGCCTAACGTTGGGTCCAGCTTTAACAGCGCCCCAAGCAGGCTTTCACCGGTTTTCCCTTCGTAGCCGAGTTTCAGGGATATTTCCTTTAGGAGGTCTGCCATGGACTTCGCTTGGTCCAGGTCTTCCATAACCTCCTTCACCGGTCTAAGCTGGAACTTCTGTCTTCGGTAGGGGATTCCATAGCAGAAGGTGCACAGCCTCCAGGGGCAGTTCCTGGTAACCCTTAAAAGCAGCGAGCGGCTTCCACCCTCACTGGGAGGCCTTATAGGGCCTATTTCGAAGGATAAGCCTCCAAGCTTCTCAACGAGCAGGATAGCCTCGCGAAGCTTTTTATGGTTCAGCACATGCTCCACCCTGTAGAGGGCAGGGGTTAGGCAAGCATTTTCAGGATGGTCAGAGCGTACACTTTGGCTGAGGCTACCAGCTCTTCAACTGGAACATACTCGTCTGCTGCGTGAGCCTTCTCTAGGACGCCGGGACCGTAGATGGCAGACGGCATATGCTGGCTGAAGAAGTGCATGTCGGTGAAGACCGGTAGGCCTGATATTTGAGGTTTCACGCCTGCAACTTTTTCAGCAGCCTCAACGAGAACCCTGCAGATTTCTTCGTTTTCAGGGGTGAAGGCTGCTTCAACGTGGAGGATTCTTTTAACTTCGGCTTGAAGCTGGGGGTCTTCCTTTTCCATTTTTTCTATTAGGCTGACTATTTCAGCTTCAGCTTCTTCAACGTTTTCTTCCGGTATGAGCCTTCTGTCCACGGTGAACACGCAGAGTTCTGGAACTATGTTTGCTTTCACTCCTCCACGGATTACTCCTCCAACGTTCATGATGGGGTTTTCATGGCCGCTTAGCATGGGGGTTCTGGTGGCTTTAGCCTTGAAGCCCTCTTTAAGCTTTCCAAGCTCAACGATTATTTTCGCAGCCTTTTCCACGGCGTTTACGGCTTTATGGGACATACACGTGTGGGCTGCTTCTCCTTTAACAGCCACTTCAAGCCATAGGGCTCCCTTATGGGCTACACACACCCTGTTTATGCCGGATGCCTCCCCTACCAGGGCGGCTTTTCCCCTCATCAACCCAAGCTCAGCCAGGCATCCGGTTCCAGCCTGCCCTCCGATTTCCTCGTCTGGAACGAAGGAAAGCTTCAAGTCTCCTCTAAGGCTTACTCCCGCCTTTTTCACGGCTTCAACTGCTGCCAGCATAGCTGCTATTCCGCCCTTCATGTCTGAGG
>QMXU01000095.1 GCA_003662305.1 Candidatus Hecatellales archaeon | reverse complement strand
TAAAGTTGTTCAAATGCTGAAGGAGGAGGGAATCAGGGACAGCGTTAAAGTGATGATCGGTGGAGCCCCCACCTCCGAGGAGTTCGCCAAACGGATTGAAGCCGACGCATGGGGTAAAGACGCTATGACAGCTGTTGAGTTAGCAAAGAAATTTGTTCAGTCAGGCTGACTTGCCCTACCATTAAAAGTAACGGTTTTATCAGCTTTTTTACTCTAGTAGGGTAGGTAGGTGACAGGGTTAAACAAGGCTAAAATTTTTGGAATAACTCTAGCAATACTGGGAATTTTAGTGATTTTAACACCCCACCTTATTTTTCCTGTCTGTGAGTATCATGGCATTTCAGCAACAGTTATACTTCCTCCAACCTACACGGGCTTTGTTGTTACGGGGGGAACAGCCACCATGCCCTTCAAATGCTACTGGATGGCTTGGGCTGAGGTGGCTGTAGGAATTCCGATAGTTGTCTCAGCTTTAATGCTAGTCTTCATTAGAAGACCTGAAACCAGAAAAGTTCTGTCCCTGATAGCTTTAACTTTAGGCGTAATGGTTATTCTCCTTCCTACGGCTCTTATAGGTACATGTCCAGAGCCTACTGCACCTTGCAATACGGGAACTAAACCTGCCCTACTAGCCTTGGGAGCGGTCATAGTAGGAATAAGTTTGTCCGCCTTTTATACGGCGGGAAAGGAGAAAACCCCCTACCTACCTGAAATTCTTAACACTTCAAGCCTTGTTAAACAAGATATTAAGGGTAGAGCTTTAAGGTCTACGCTTACCATAGCCTGCATAGCGGTGGCTGTAGGAAGTCTTTTCGCCTCCTCCGCCCTAATGGAAGGTATAAACCACAGTATTGAGCTTCAGGCCAACAAGCTGGGAGCAGACATAATCGTAGTTCCTAAAGGGGAGAGAGAATCCTTTGAACATTTACTTCTAACAGGAATGCTGGAGAAGCCTTTCTATATGGACCGTTCCGTGGAGGAAAAGCTTAAAGAGATTCCTCAAGTTGAAGCCGTAACCCCTCAACTCTACATGGTAACGCTTACAGAAGCTTCATGCTGCGCCATCTGGAGTGTTCTATTGGTAGGTTTCGACGTGGAAACTGATTTCGTGGTAACTCCCTGGCTTTCCACCCCGTTGAGAACTCCTTTAGGTAGGGATGACGTTATTCAAGGCTGTTATCTGCTGCTTCCTATAGGAGGAGAAACCATGTTTTACGGCCATCATTTCAAGATTAAAGCTAAACTTGAACCCATGGGAACAGGTTTTGACGCGGCCATCTTCATTCCCATGGAGGGAGCCTATGTAATGGCTGAGGAATCCTACTATAAGGCTGAGAAACCTTTAGAAGTTAAAAGAGGGCAGGTTTCAGCGTTTTTCCTCAGAGTTAAGCCTGGGCGTTACTCTGTGGAAGACGTAGCCACCCTTATTAACATAAAGATTCCTGCGGTTGACACAATTACTTCCAGCAATATGTTTCAAACAGTTAGAACCCAGGTTTCCAGCATCCTTCAAACCTTCTTTGTAACCGGTGGGCTGCTTTGGGGCATGGCAACAGCTCTCTCGGCAACTGTTTTCTCTATGATGATAAATGAGCGGAGGAGGGAAATAGGCTTGCTTCGAGCAGTTGGAGCTAATAAAAACTATATTTTCAAGTTGCTAGTGTTCGAAGCTGTGATACTTGCCCTCATAGGCGGAGTTATAGGTATAGTTGGCGGAGGTTCCATAGTTTACTTCTTTAACACACTCATTATTCCCTCTCTAGACTTTCCGTATATTCCTCCGACCCTAAACTCGCTTGGTTTAACCATGGGCTTATCCCTGTGCTTAGCGGTAGCCACTGGATTTATAGCAGCTCTACATCCTCTCATTCTCGTAGGGAAGACAGACCCTTACGACCTCATTAGAAGAGGAGAGATATGATTGAACTTAAAGATTTAACAAAAATTTACAGGCAAAGTAGCGAGTTATCCGTGAAGGCTGTTGATAGAGTTAATCTTAAAATAAAGTCAGGCGACTTCGCTGTGATTACAGGGCGTTCAGGAAGCGGTAAAACCACTTTGCTAAGCATGATTGGAGGGCTTACGAAACCCACCTATGGTAAGGTTTTAATAGAAGGAATCGACCTCTGGAATTTAGACGATAAAACGCTTTCAGCTTTCAGAAACAGGAAAATAGGTTTTGTTTTCCAGTTTCCAAGCCTAATCCCAACTTTGTCGGTGCTGGAAAACCTTATAGTTCCAGCGGTTTTCAGCGGAGTTAACCTTAAAACTTACCGTAGGGCTTTCACCCTTCTTAAGCTTGTAGGACTTGCTGAAAAGTATCACGCTTATCCACACCAGCTTTCTGCCGGTCAGCAACGCAGAGTTACCATAGCTAGGGCTTTAATCAATAAGCCTGAAATAGTTCTTGCCGATGAGCCTACAAGCGACCTAGATGAGGATACCGAAAGAGAGATCATGGAGCTTTTCAAGCAGATTAACACTGATGCAACCATTTTACTAGTAACCCATAACCCGGAGCTTTCAGTCTACGGAAACAGGCACTTTAGAATGTCTCAAGGAAAGCTCACAGAACTTTAATTTAGGCATTTTCTCTCCAATAGTAAATACGAGCCCTTATACCACAGTAAGCTTTTTATGCTGGACTGTGCTATTCAACTATCTAATGGAGGGATGCCAATATTGGCTTCAGCAGAGGCTGGTAGGAGAAGTTTTCTTAAGTATGCTGTGACGGCTGTTGTTTGCGGTGTTGTAGCTGGAGTGGGAGGTTTCTTCGCAGGTTCAGCTGCTGTTCCGCCTCCAGTAACCTCGACTGTTACTGAAACTGTTACTAAAACTGCACCCGGAGTTCCTGGGGCAACAGTAACTACTACCATAACCACGACAGAAACCGCTACGAAAACCGTAACTAAAGTTATCAAGCCAACTCCGGAAGCTCCGAAAGGTGAGCCCATCAGGATAGGCTGCCAAGAAGATTTAACAGGCTTCTGTTCCGCCTTCGGCTGGTCTAAAGCTTTGGCTTTCGAAGCGGCTATAAAGAAAATTAACGAGGAATTAGGTGGAATAGATGGTAGACCCGTTGAGGGCTACATAGAAGACACCCAGACAAAGTCCGATGTGGGAGCAGAAAAGTTTAGAAAGCTCGTTCTAGAGCACAGATGCGATTTCATTACCTCAAGCACGTCTTCAGGCGTTAACATTGCCTCCATGCCACTTGCAAAGGAGCTAAAAACGCCGTATTTTAATGGTGCAAGCATGTCCCATCAGCTCTGCGGCGGGCACGGTCCTGATCACCCTAGTTTCCCAAACAAGGGAAACCGCTGGTTTGTCAGCCTACAAAGCCTCGTGTCCGACCAGGTACCCTGCATAGCTCCGGTACTCTACGAGCACGTTGCTCACAAGTGGGCTACAGTTTACTGGGACTACGCGTGGGGGCAGTCCCACGATGTTATGTTCAGTGAGGCCATAGAAGCCTTAGGAGGCAAGATTGTTGCTCACATACCCGTACCGTTAGGCACCAAAGACTTTTTGCCGTATATTGCGAAGATACCGAAGGAAGCGGAGGCGGTATATCCTGTCTTCCTGCTTTCGGCAAGCGTTGGCTTCTTAACTCAGCTTAAAGAGTCAGGATATGAAGGAGAACTGGGCTTTGTCATATGTCTGGTAGATGGTGTAGACTGTGAGGCCATAGCCGACATCGTTAAGGGTTGCTGGACTCTTGAATACTGGCCTAGAATGCTCAAATATGATGATACACCTTACAACAGAGCATACCGTAAAGCTGTTGGAAAGGACGAGTATGGTTACCAAACCTACAGTGGAAAGCGTATCATGGCTACAGGCTCCCACAGCTGGGCGGTCTGGCAGAACGTCTTTCTTATGAAGGAGGCTGTTGAGGCAACAGGATGGAAGAGCAGGAAGGACAACCAGAAGATAATAGAGTACGTTGAAAAAGTTGGCGCCCTGCCTTGGTCTTACGAGTATCCCCAGGGGCCAATGGTTGTTAGAGCTGAAGATCACCATGGCGTCGGAAGGAAATGGCTTTCAAGGGTAGACGAGAAGGGCAGAATACATGTGGTTGAAGAGCTTCCGATCGAAGAGAGCTGGTCTAAGCCTACCATTGACTTCAGAAAAATGTCCTTCTAAATAAACTTTCTCTTCTTTTTTGGTGATAAGGCCTGATCGATGAAATCCTCAGCAGAGCGCTTTTAGGTCTGCTTAACGGAGTTGCTTTGGGTCTGATAATTGCACTTATAGCTTTGGTGCTCTCCCTAATTCTTGGTATTATGGAAATCGTGAACTTTGCTCACGGAGAGCTTTTCATGATTGGAGGTGTTATAACCGTTTATATGGTTGTCTTTTCCGGTTTGAGCTTTTGGCTTGCCTG
>QMXU01000094.1 GCA_003662305.1 Candidatus Hecatellales archaeon | reverse complement strand
GGTCAAAATAGTGGCGGACGCTAAGACAGGGATAATCTTGGGCGTGCAGATTATAGGCTTTGAGGCAACGGAGCTGATAGCTGAAGCTGCCTTAGCCCTAAAGCTTAAATGCACCGTAGAGGACCTTGCCTCCACCGTTCACGCCCATCCAACCCTCTCTGAAGCCCTCCGGGAGGCTGCCCTAGACGCCATGGACAGAGCCCTCCATAAGCCTTACAGGCAGCGTGAAAACCAGGGCTGAGCTTCCCTTATTCTTCCAGCCTTCCTCCGCAGAACCTGACAACGTATTCGACAGCAACCCTGCCTGCGTAGTCCAGTTTTTCCCTCGGGATTCCTGGAACCCCGCAGACCAGTATGAGGACGTCCCCTGTTCCCTCGGTTACCTTCGTGTTTTCAGCATCCCTGTAAGGGTAGATGGCTACAAGCTTTTCGCTGTCGGATATGACTATTTCGCCTCCACGCAGGCTTAGAGGCTTACTCATTCCTATTCCCAGAAACTCTTCGCCTTGGCTTGCGAACCGCATGGTGAGGCTTCCTTTAAGCCCGTCAACGTCGAAGGCTGCTAGGGCGATTTCAGTTTTGATGGAGGCCAGATTGTAGGCGTCTACCAGCGTGTTTATGGTGGGCGGAGGGTTCCCCCTTAGAATCCTCCTGATTAGGGCTTCAGCAGCCGGCCTGTTCTTGGTGGGGTCTATACCTATCTTCCAGAAGAAGGCCCGGTAGGCTTTAAAGGTTGGAAGACTTCCCAGCGTTTCCAGGCTGTATCTTCCTTTAACCTCTTCCACCAGTTCCTCCCTGAATTTTTCCAGGCTGGCGTTACGCCTTTCAACCTTCACGCCGTTAATCTGCCTGGTTAAAACCTCCAAGTCTGGGAACGCGTTTTTAACTTCAGGATGAATCGTAATGTTCATGCTTCCACTCTGGTAAGCCCTTTCCTTGGGAGAGAAAATAAAGGTTACCATTTTCAAGCCTTAAACGCCGGTGCAGGGGGTTTGCCCGTTGGTGCAGGGGGTGGGATTTGAACCCACGAAGCCCTAAGGCACAGGATCTTGAGTCCCGCGCATTTAGCCCCTTCTTTCAGGTTTGACCAGGCTCTGCCACCCCTGCCTCCACCAACCAGCTAGCTTTATTTTCTTTTAATCTTTGCTGATTCCTAACAGACCTTTCAAGGTTAAAATACGTGCTGGGAATGCTGAGGTAAAAGGAATGAAGAGTTAAGCTTTAAGCCTTTAACGGTTAGTTTTCCCAGCTCGTCAACGTCTATGGTCAGCATGCTTTCAGCTTTGCTGAGCAGGCTGGACGCCACGTATACGGTTATGCCTTCGCCTGTTTCCAGCTTGACTGCTTCCCTTCCTCCAGCTGCTTCTTTAACTTTTACGAGGGGCGTAATAACACAGACGTCTCCTATGCCGTAGCAGGGCGTCCACTCGTAAGCTTCTTCGCTAACTTCCACGCTGAGGGTTTTAACACCTGCTTTTTTAAGTTTCTTCAGGGCTTCCTCTGTGAAGTTCACTTCAACCATTAAGCAGTCCTTCCAGCTGTTCAGTAACTGCCTCAGCTTAACTCTGAGACTTCATCTTAGGTCGGTTTTGTCAGGTCACATCATCGGCATTATGGCTAGGAGAACCGCGTGGCTTATATTGGTTATCCCCGGCTGGGGTAAGCCTTCCCTTTTAAGGCTTCTCTAAGCTTAGCCCGGTCTATCTTCCCAAGCTTCGTCTTGGGGATTTCCCCCACCGTTTCAAGCCCTTCAGGCCACTTGTATTTGGCTACTCCAAGCCTTTCCAGGAAGCCTCTAAGCTCTTCAAGGGCTAGCGGCTTCCCGTCTTCTGTGACCACGTAGGCGTAGACTTTTTCACCTAGCTCAGGGTCCGGCATCCCAACGACAGCTGACTCCTTCACCCTGGGATGCATGGCCAGGTAGCCTTCCACCTCTTCAGCTCCAATCTTTTGGCCTCCCCTGTTGATTATGTCCCTGATTCTGCTTACGTAATGGTAGTAGCCCTGCTCGTCCAGCATGAGCAGGTCTCCGCTTTTATAGTAGCCGTCTGAGGTGAAGATTTCACTGGTCTTCGAAGGGTTTTTATAGTATCCGCGGATTACCCTCGGCCCTTTCACCCACAGCTCTCCGGGAACGTTTACGCCTACTTCCCTCCCGGTTTCAGGGTCTACCAGCTTAATCTCGTCGAAGGGTGAAGTAGGCCTTCCAGCTGTTCCGGTTCTAACCTTTTCAGGGTCGTCCAGCCTTGTGATAAGGGAGAAGCCTTCTGAAACCCCGTATAGGTTTTGGAAGAGGAAGCCCAGCTCTCTTTCAAGTTCTAGGGCAAGGCTTTCCGGCATGGCCTGCCCGCTGTTTAGGGCTACCTGAAGCGATGTGAGGTCGTATTTACCTCGCGCCTTCGACTTCAGCATCCTTATGAAGAGGGTGGGAACCCCTACGAGGAAGGTTATCCTCTCCCGCTGGATTGTTTCCATGAGGCTTTCAGCCTCCGTCCTGTCTGTAAGCGTTACGCGGCCTCCGTTGAAGATGGTAGCCAGCGAGTAGACGAAGCCGAGGTTGTGGGCTAGGGGCGTGGCTATCAGAGTTCTGGTGTTACGGACCACCATGGAAAGCCTGCCAAGCATTTCAGCCCCGTAAATGTAGTCGGCATGGGTTCTCGGGATAACCTTGGGAAGCCCTGTTGTGCCTCCTGAAAGCAGGAAATGTGAAACCCCGTAGGGGTCAGCCTTAATTTCCTTAAGCTTCTCCAGAAAACGTGGGGAGGCAGGCTCTCTTAACAGCTTCGGAAGGCTTAAGGCTTCATCATGCTCCTCTCGGGAGGCGGACAGCACAAGTTTAAGGCTTGCAGCTTCCTTTCTCAGGCTTGCAGCCAGCGGGTGGTAGTCGTAGCCTTTAAAAACCCCGGGCATAACGTAGACTTCAGCCTCAACGGTTTTAGCCCAGTCTGAAAGCTCGCTCAGCCGGTATCTGGGGTTGACATGTAGGGGTACAGCTCTAAGCCTGCTTAAGGCAAGCCACATGTAAAAGAATAGGGGTGAATTGTTAAGCTGGAAGAGGACCACGTAGCCTGGTTTAACGCCGGCCTCCAAAAGGTTGGCAGCCAGCCTTTCAGAGCCTTCTAGCAGGTCTTCGTAGCTGTGGAGGCCCTTGAATTCAGCTGAGTTCAGCACAAGTCTTTCCCTGCCATGCTTTAAGGCGGCTTCGGCGAGGCGGCTTAGAACCGTCTGGTTTTTCCAGCAGCATTTACGGTATTTCTCAGCTTCCTCAGCTGGCCATGGGATTACAGCTTTTTCATCCAGCACTCTTAAGCCCACCGCCGCCTGCAACCCTTTAAGCCTGCACGCGATAAGGGTTTGCAGGACCCGGATATTAAAGTTAAATTTAAATTTCTGTTATCCCTTAAGGTTTAAATGGTTTTTCAGGGGCTGGTTTAAATGGCCGCCGGGGGGTACAGGATTGTTTTAACCGCTGAGAGGTGTATGATGAGCGATTACCATGGCTCTATCTTCCTCGGCTTCTGTGCCTGTGCCCCCAAGAGCATGTGGTATCCCTTCTTCTACTTCAGGTTTATATGCCCTTCAGCCCCAACCCACGACGGGGGGAAAGCTAAGCTAGCCCCCTACGGGCTGAGGAAAATCGAGGCAGCCCTGATAAACTACGGCTTCTCTAAAAGCGATGTGGTGGTAGCCCACCCGGACAAAATTAAAAAGTTCGTAGGGCCTGAAACCAAGGTGATAGGCGTAACCTCCAACGACCCGCTTGGCAGAGGACCGGCCTCCACAACCTTCACCGGCGAAACAGGATTCTTCGGCGGCGAACCCTACGACGCTTGGAAATTCAGGGAGCTGGTCTCCGACCCGAAGCTTAAACGGTGGAACGCGAAAATCGTGGTTGGAGGACCGGGCTCTTGGCAGCTTGAAAGCGAAGAGGAGAGAAACAGGCTTGGCGTGGATGTGGTTGTGGTCGGTGAAGGAGAAAAAGTTGTCCCACCCATCTTCGAGAAAATCATAAACGGTGAAGACGTGAAGGGCGTATTCTACGGTGACGTGGTGGAAATCGAGCATATGTACAGGATTCTGGGGGGAACCATCGGGGGAGTAGTGGAGGTTGCCCGGGGATGCGGCAGAGGATGCAGGTTCTGCATTCCAACCATGCTGAAATTCCGCTCCCGCCCCCTAGAAGACATCTTAGACGAAATCAGGGTGAACGTTAAAGCTGGACAGCACAGCGTATGCCTTCACGCCGAAGACGTCTTAAGATATAAGGCCAACGGAATCCACGTTAAACCGGAGGCCGTCAGAGAGCTTTTCGCAGCCGCCGCTGGGGTGGAGGGAGTTAAAAATGTTGGCCTAAGCCATTTCGCCTTGGCCTCCGTTGCTGAGAAGCCAGGGCTTCTGAAGGAGATTTCGGAGATAATTG
>QMXU01000093.1 GCA_003662305.1 Candidatus Hecatellales archaeon | reverse complement strand
GTCTAATGGCGCAGAAGGGGTTTCCGCCTCCGGTTTGGCAGCCGTTGCAGGTAAGCCTTTTAAGCCAGGTCAGCCATCGTTTAAAGTCCCTGTAGCTTCCAACCCAGCTGAAGGCTGTGGCAATCCTGTCGAATTTTTCCTTTTCCAAGAGTTCTTTAAGTTTCCCCGCTTCGCTTGACAGGCTTCTGCGGTAGGCGAAGCAGGCTCCACAGTATATTCCGCAGCAGCCTACTAGGTCCCTGCCTTTAATGGTCGGATTCCCTCCATGGGAGACCTTAAACAATTAATATTAGGGGGCAGAAAGGATACTTATAAGCTGGGATTTTCGATGAATCCCCTGCTAGCCCTCGGACCCATAGGAATTATTCTAGTCGGAGTTCTCTCGATCATGTTCTGGAAGTTGAAGAGGAAAGTAGGATTGAAGATTTTTCTCGCCGGAGGAGTTGTCTGGGCTGCTGCTGTTGCACCGAAAATCCTTATGGATTACGGTTTGACTCCTACCCTAAGCAGGTGGGCTGCTTTAGCCTACGGTCCAGCGGGGATTATGGCGATTGTTGGAGTTTACGTTGGACTTAGAACAGGCTTCTTCGAATGCGGCTTCACCTACTGGGCTTTCTCTAGGAGCAGGCTGAAAGAAATGTCTGTGGATGAGGCTACCGCCTTCGGAATAGGGTTTGGAGCCTTCGAAGCCATACTGCTCGGGGTTCCCGCGCTAGTTCAGATTTTAACTTTCATCTTTAATCCTTCCCTGCTTAACACGCTGCCTCCGCTTGAGAAGCAGATAATGGAGGCGCAGCTTAGCCTTCCCACATGGGTTGTTCCAGCCCCGATAGTGGAGCGGTTTCTCACAATGTTCATACACATCTTCACGGCTCTGCTGGTTTTCATGTCGGTACGCCAGCGTAAAGCAAGCTTTTTCCTCGCCGCCTTCTTCTATAAAGGATTCGTCGACGGTCTGGTGCCCTACATACGAACGGTTTTACAGCCCGCCATCTCGCCTACCGGAATCTACATGGCGGAAGCTGTGATCGCCGTAATAGCAGCAGCCGCCATAATAGGTATTTTCCCGGCTAGAAGATACCTGCTTAAGCAGCCTTCAACCCAAGAATCTTAGCGTCTCAATACTGCCCTAAGGTTGGTGGGCCGGGCCGGGTTTGAACCGGCGACCTCTGCCGTGTGAGGGCAGCGTCATACCACTAGACCACCGGCCCTTTCTTCCGATGATAGTTTATTGCTGGGAGGTTTTAAGAGTTCTGCTGTTGTGGGAAGCTTATTATACGTAAAATGCGGTTTATTAGAACTGTTAAAGGGGTGCTTGCTGTGGTACGAGTTCCTACAGTTTCTAAGCCTGAGGTTCAAGCTTTAGCTGCTAGAGCCTGGGTCAGCCACATGCTTGACACATTGGGCTTTCTTCAGGGAAAGTTTGGAGAGCAGTCTGTGAAGGCCTACATAGACTGGATGGGAAGCCAGACGGCTAAAAAGTTCAAGGCTGCCAGGGCGTCCAGCCCAGCTAAGTTTGCCGAGGCAAACGCGCTTACAGCCAAGAACGTTTATGGAGGCAAAGTTAAGCTTAAAACAGGCCCTGACCGAGCTATTCTCAGGATTACTGAATGCGGCTGGCTTAAAGCCTTAACGGAGCTTCCGTCTTCGATCCGTGCCTCAAGGGAAGACTACTGCAATGGGTGTTTAGCCTTCTTCTCTGTGGTGGCAGCAAATTTAGGCTTGAACCTTAAAGGGAAGCTCTTAGAGAAAGGTTGCAGGATGGCTATTAGAAAGAAGGCTTAACCTTCTCTCTTCCCCTTTTTTCTATTCTGAAACTACTTTTTGGCGCCTAACTCGCGTTTCTTCCATCGTAGATTTCTGCTGTGGCATTTCCTGCATTTCTCGGCGGTGGGGGCATTCCGCACTCCGCAGACTCTGCATATTTTAACGTAGAGTTTATGTTTCTGAGCTAGGGTACGCTTAAAGTAGTCTGTTACCGGCATTGCGTCTTCCCAAACCTTAAACCTGGATTAGAAAAATGAGGACCTTAAAGTTTCTTAAGCTTTTCCTCGAGGAGCCGCATACGCTATCCTTAGGGGTTCTATGGTTATGTAGGAGAGAGTCTGCTCTACACCTTCAACACCTGAAATCTCCTTGAGAACCTCATCCAGCTTGTCAGCTTCTATTAGGAGGGCTAAGTCCATCTCTCCTGCAACCCTGTAAGCCTGCCACACGGGAAGCTTTGAAACCATCTGGTAAACCTTAGGTCTTTTAGACGGTGAAACCTTAACGAAAACTATGGCTATATTTTCCGAGAAGCCTAAAGCCTTAATGCCTTTAGCCGTTATCTCGATGAAGCCTCTTCCAGTTCTTATCAAGCCTAGGGACTTAAGCTTCCTCAAATGAATGTTCAAAGCCTGCCTCGTTATCTTAAGCTCCTTAGCCAATGTAACCTGGTCTATGTTTACAACATAGGAGAAGGCAAAGGAAGCCCTATCGAAGAGCATGCGCAGTATTTTTAAAGCTTTACCTAGAACTAGAGGTTCAAGCTTACTCATAAAGCATCACAGGTTTAAAGTAAAAAACAAAGTTATATTTAAATCTACTTGTGAGCAGACCGCAACATATTTATGTCTATAAATTGCTAAAAAGAGTAAACACCGGTAAGCTACGACAAAACAACTGGTGCATGGGAAATGGCGAAGGTTAATGCCATCCTAATAGGCAAAAAGCCCGTAATGAACTATGTGCTGGCGGCCTTGACTCTACTGCAGAGCGGAGAAAGCGAAGTATGCATCAAGGCTAGGGGGAGAGCCATAAGCCGAGCTGTAGACGTAGCCGAAATAGTCCGTCGAAGATTCATCCAGGACATAAAAATCAAGGACATAAAGATAGGCACGGAGCAGTTAGGCTCAGAGGAAGGCGGCGTCCCCACCAACGTCAGCACCATCGAAATAACGCTGGCAAAGTGAAAACCGGTTTTTACGGGCTGAAACCACCCCCTCTCCTCCATTTTTTATTCTGGCGTATCCCTCTAAACGAAAACATCATATAGGGTTGACTGTAAAGTTTTCAGGAGGCTCTGGGAGAAGGCTTCAGGTGTCTAGGCTTGAAGGTTACTTTTATAGGTTCAGGAGGATACATCGTCACGGCTGACAGAAGCTGCCCGAGCATTCTGGTGGACGGAGAGCTGCTTCTCGACTGCGGTTTCGGCGCCCTCAAAAACCTGAGGGCCCTAAATGTTTCCTTAAAGGATTTGAAGAAGCTTCTCTTAACTCATCATCATGCAGACCATATTGGAGACCTCGTAGGCCTCCTCTGGGCTATGGCCATGGAGGGAAGAGATGCTCCCCTTGAAATCTGGGGGCCGGAGGGAACTGACAGGCTTACTATGGACCTCTTGGAACGCATGAATACCCCGCCGGAGTACACCGTTATCAAGATTAACTTTAGAAACCTAGCAGGCGGGGAAACCATGGACGGCGTGAAAGTTTTAAAGGCTGTCCATAAGCCGGTTAACCTAGCCTACAGAATCGAGAGAAACGGTAAAAGCCTGTGCTACAGCGGGGATACCTCCTACTGTGAGCAGCTTATTTCCTTGGCCTCCAAGTGTAACCTGCTAATCCATGACGCCGTTTTCCTAGACGAGCAGAGGGAAATAGCGGTTTTAACCAACCATTCAACGGCTGGAGAGGCTGGAAGGGTCGCCAGAGCCGCAGAAGTTGAAAAACTCGTTCTGTTCCACATTTTACCTTTCAACAGGGCGTTTGAGGCTGAGCTTTTAAGGCAGGCTAAAAGGGAGTTTGACGGGGAAATCCTGATCGTTAAAGACCTGGAAGTGCTGGAAGTGTAGCCTTAGGTAGGCCTCTGATGGGGAAACCAAAATCTCTATATTGCGCTAGGAGCTAACTATTATGAAAATCTTTCCGGCAAAATCTTGGAGGATCGGGAAATCCGATGCACACGAAGATTTGCACCGTAGACCTGAAAAGCGGTATTCTATGCCCTAAATGCGAGGAGAAGGTTAGGCGTGGAGAGGTTACCTCCCTCGACCTGGAGGTGGCTAAAGTTCTTTTAAGCCTTGAATCCAAGTATTCGGCGCTTCAGAACGCCTATTTTTACAGGGCTGTTGAAGCTGGAGACACCCTTGTAATCCTGATGGGGAACCAGGATGTCCCTAAAATTCTAAGCTATGGAGGAAGGCTTTTAAAGGAGATATCGGAGCGCACTGGGAAGCGTAGAATCAGAATTGTGGCTTACAACGCTGACAAGCGTAGGCTGCTGGAGGAGCTTTTCGCTCCCGCCTCTATTCTAACCATAAACACGCTCTGGCTTCCAGACGGCTCCACCGAGACCAAAGTTGTGCTTTCAGGGAGGGAAGCCCGGAGGATCCCCATCAGCATTAGCACGGTTAAGGATCTGGCTAAAAGCCTGATGAATATTAACCTTAGGG
>QMXU01000092.1 GCA_003662305.1 Candidatus Hecatellales archaeon | reverse complement strand
GCCTAAGCCTGAAACACCTAAGAACCCTTAAGCTCTTGATAGAAAAGTGCACCGCCCTGATTTTAGGGCCTGGCCTTGAAACCAGAAAGGAAAGCCTTAAGGCTCTGCCTAAAATTTTGGCTCTGGCAGAAGCCTACCGCAAGCCGATGCTTCTCGACGCTGACGGGCTTAAGCTGTTCGCCCAGCTGAAGCGTAAGGCTAAAACAGCCTGCGTGCTCACCCCTCACAGGGGAGAATTCAAGATTCTAACAGGTGTAGAACCCCCGGTAAAGCTTGAGGAAACCGGGGAGGCCGTTAGGAAGGCGGCTGTAAAGTTTAATGCTACCATCCTGCTTAAGGCTCCGGTTGACGTGGTCTCCAACGGTGGAAAAGTCAAGTACAACCGAACAGGGGGGCCAGCTATGACTGTTGGAGGGACAGGAGACGTGCTAGCAGGAGTTGTCGGAGGTTTCCTAGCTATGGGAGTTCCACCCTTCGATGCTGCTGTTGCAGGAGCCTTCATTAACGGGGCGGCGGGAGACCTAGCCTACAAGTGTAAGGGACCGCACGTGAAAGCCACAGACCTCCTAACAGAAATCCCACGTTTAATAGAAAACCCTATGAGCCATCTGGAAGCTCTACAGAAATAGGGCTGGTTGGCGTAGTTTCCCTTTTTTCAGCTGACTTCAACTATTTCCTGGCTTGGCTCCTCCTTCAGGTTGGTGTAGGTTTGCTCGAACACTTGAACCAGTTGGGACAGCTCCCTGTAGTGGTCTTCCTCCTCCTTAACCATCTGGTCTAGGATGTCACGGGCCTTAGGATCGTCTATCTGCGTGGAGAGCACGGTGTAAGTTTTCTTCATCTCCTCTTCCAGTGTGAGGTATTCCTTGGCTGTCCAGTAAACCTCTTCTACGTCGCAGCCGTACTGGCGGGACTGCAGCCTTGAAGGCTTCTTAGGCTTTGAAAGCTCCTGTGGAAACTGCCACCCTAAAATTTCAAGAGCCTTCTTCAAATATTGAGCGTGGCTTCCGCAGGCTTGGGAAAGCCATAGGAAGAGGCTTCTGGCGTAGGGGTTATCCGTCATGGATGCAAGCCTTTTATAGGCGTCCCTACAGTAGAGCTCTATTCTAACCCATTCCGTGATTACCTTCAAGGTGGACACAGACTAAACCCCCGGAAGGACAGCCTACGCAGAGCCAGCTGGTTGCCTTCAAAAATGAAATTAAGACTGGAAAATTTTAGAGTTGGTTAAATAAAACATTAAAATAACCTTTCAAGGCAGGGGTGAAATAAACAGGAAGATTTGGTGTTTGAAGGGTTTTTCCCGCCTTTAAAGGCGGGTTTAAGGGCGTTTAAGGCTTTTCCACGTTATTAAAGCTTAACTACTATCTGGATTTTATCCATGAGCTCCCTATACCTGTTCCTTATGGTTACCTCGGTTACGTTGGCAGCCATGGCAACCTCCCGCTGGGTTTTCTTTTCACCAGCCAGCACCGAGGCAATATAGGTTGCAGCGGCAGCTATGCCCGTCGGGCCTCTACCGCTTGTAAGCCTTAAATTGCTGGCCACATCCAGAATGGTTGCAGCGATAATTTCAGCTTTACCCCTCATTAAAAGCTGGTTTGAAATCTTCGAGATATACCTTGTTGGGAATATCGGCGGGACAAACTCGTCAAGCTCCTTGGCGAGGAAACGATAGCATCTTCCAATCTCCTTTTTGCTCACCGACGTTGCCTGGGCGATTTCGTCCAGCGTCCTGGGAACGTTACACTTCCTACAAGACATATAGATGGCGGCGGCTGCCACACCCTGAATGCTTCTGCCACGGATAAGCCTACGCTTCACCGCCTTCCTATACAGGACTGCAGCTGTTTCAAGAATATTCTTAGGAAGGTTCAGAGCTGAGGAAATCTTGCTCATCTCGGATAGGGCGGATGCAAGGTTGCGTTCAGCAGCGTCTGCAACTCTTACCCTTCGCTGCCATTTCCTAAGCGTGAAAACCTGGGTTGTCTGGGCTACGGTCAGCTCTTTGGAGGTGAAATTCTTATTGTGCCAGTCTATGAGGGTTGAAAGCCCCTTGTCATGGATGGTGTAGGTTAAAGGTGCGCCAACCCTTGTCCGCTTAATCTTCTGCTCGTCGTCGAAAGCCCTCCATTCGGGCCCTAAATCCGCAATTTTATCGTCTATCACGTAGCCGCAGTTCATGCATACAAGTTCTCCCTGGTCCGTGTCGTTCATAAGCCTTGAGGCCCCGCACTCCGGGCAGATTATTTTCATTCTTCTCCCTTCTTGCCTAAGCTCAGTCATGGGCTCCCCTACCTTTCCTACTTCTTTTTTCTCCTAGACTCCGAAAGAAAAAGAGTTTTCACAGGTTTAACCTGGGAGCGTAGGGGCTTAACAGCCACGTACGGCGACTCCACCGGCCCGAAAACGTCGAAAACCAAGCCCACAGGCCTGAGTTCTCCGTCGTAAACTTTCTCTCCAATCCGGGGAACTGTTTGGGCTTTAACTATCAAGTGACCGGTCATCGAGGAGACATGGAGAATCCTGCCGAGCCTCCTCAAACCCCCACTCCCTTAACTCAAAAACCTTACGACAAAGCCCCTTTCTCAACGCTCTAATTTAAAGGTTTCCCAGCCCTTTCAGTTCTACGGAACTCTGAAATTTTTTCAGCTATTTTTCTTAGGGTTTCCTGCTTGCTTCCAAGCTTGTCCACGATAACGTAGCCTCCTTCAGCCCACCAGCACCTTGGAAACCTTGCGTCAGACCTGGGTTGAGGATTCAAGTTCAAAACTTCGGCAGCCTTAACTATTTCTTGGAGGCTGGGAGAACGGAGGCAGATGCTTCTTGGAAGCCTCCTACCCTCCCTCCTAGTCTTGGAAGCGTCAAAATATGCAAGCCAGAGGATAACCTTACCTTTAAGCTTCCTCAACCCGGTAACCCTGAAAAGCTTTTCAGGCAGCCTCGCTGGATTCTAGGAGGACCGCGTTAAGAACCCCGTTCTGGCTTGGCCTCGAAGTAACCCTTACCAGGCCTACGTCGGTTTCTAGAATCGTTCCACGGGTTATTACGCCGCGTCTGCTATACTCGATGTTCGCCGGGTTCCTTACCACCCTTAGGATAGAAGCCTTAACGGTTTTACCTGTTTTAGGGTCTGAAACTTGGACTGTTTCAGAAGCCTTCAAGCGTACCTTAAAGTTTCCTCCTCTAACCCGTTCAAGCCTTCTCTCTTCAGGCCCCTGCACGGTTTCAACCGGGAAACCTCCCCTCTCGAATTTTCTGCGTCCACGGGAGGGTTTACGTTTCCCGCCCGTAGGCTTACGCTTGTGAAGGTCTGAATGCCACAAGACTTCTCTTCCACCACCATCACAGCACGGCTTTCGGGGCTAATCCCTAGTGGAAAGCTTGAAGCAATGTAAAAAGGTTTCTGAAAGGTTCACTTCAGGATTCCGTAGCCTACAAGCCTCCACCGTCCGGCTATCCTCCGGCTTAAGGCAACCCTTGAACCCTTCCCTGCACACACAGGCTTCCTAAGGGAAACCTCAACGTAGCCATCCCGGCTTGAAGTTATGACACCGGCAGTCACGGAGGTGCCGGAGTTCACGACCACAGGCTCGTTGGTTTTCAAGGGTTCAACCTCAACGAGTTCAGGCGTTCCGATGGCATACTTGAAGAGGCTGACTTCTACTCCAATCTGCTCTAAGGTTTCAGGCAGAGTTCCAGGCTTGCCCAGCAGGTTTCCTATGAGGCCGTCGGCTTTGGTGAAGGCAGGGTCCAGCAGGGTTCCAACGCCTACGAGGCCTCCGCAGCCAGCCTCCTCAACGCTTCTACCTCCAGCCCTCAAGCTTACAACCTCCGTGTGCAGAGGCTCGTAGCCTCCTTCCTTTTCAACCCTGACCCCAGGCTTTATCTCTATTTCATCTCCAACCCTGAGCCTTCCCTCGACGATGGTTCCGCCGAGAACTCCTCCTGCCAAATCTTCAATCTTGGTGCCAGGCTTGTTGATGTCGAAGGAGCGGACGATGTGCATGAGAGGAGGCTTGGAGAGGTCTCTCCTAGGCGTCGGAATAAACTTTTCAATGGCCTCTATCAGGAGGTCTAGGTTTACAGCGTGCTGGGCTGAAACCGGGATTATAGGTGCATCCTGTGCGACTGTTCCCTCAAGAAACCTTTTGATGGCCTTAAAGTTTTCTTCAGCCTGCTCCCGGCTTACCAGGTCAACCTTGTTCTGAACTACCACGATGTTTTTCACTCCTATTATTTCAAGAGCAGCCATATGCTCTCTGGTTTGAGGTTTAGGAACAGGCTCGTTAGCTGCTATTACGAGGATGGCGCCGTCCATCACGGAGGCTCCTGAAAGCATCGTGGTCATCAGGATTTCATGCCCCGGACAGTCTACGAAGCTTACAGCCCTCAGAAACTCGGTTTCACCTCCGCAGAGGGGGCACACAGGCTTAGTGGTATAG
>QMXU01000091.1 GCA_003662305.1 Candidatus Hecatellales archaeon | reverse complement strand
TGCCACCGAGGAAGAACTCTCTCGGAGGAGGATAAAAAGGTTTCACCGCTACCCGAAATGCTTTTTGAAAACTTGGTGGAGGTCCTCCGGCTTCTCCAGTATGAACACGCCTTCCATTCTAGTCAGCCTTTCAACGTTTTCCACGTCTTCTCTTCTCACCCTCAGCTTTAGGCTGCGGCCGCTGGGAAGCCTTGTAACTATAACGCCTTCCCTGTAATCGGAGGGCATTACGTAGACGGGGACGAAGGCTTTAAGAGCCATAATCGCCGAATTAGAGAGCAGGCTGTCCGCTATCCCCAGCGAAATCTTCGCAACAGTATTCGACGTGGCCGGAGCTATCAGTAAAAAGTCAAACTTTCCCAGTTGCAGTTGGCCGGCTAGAAACGGCGAATTCGCGTCAGCTTCAACCCAAAGCCTGCCGAAGCTCTCCTCTAAATCTCTGGTAAGCCTGTAATATTTCGCGACTAGGCTTCCAGCCTTAGAAAGGAAAACCTTTATGTCCACTCTGCCCTCGTATTTTCTCTTTATTTTCTTCATGGTTTCAACGATTTCAGTCAGTCTGTCCCCACTGCCTGTGATTCCCCAAGCAACTTTTCCCTTCTTTTCCGCCTTCAAGGCGTGTAGGCACCTCACTCTTTAACTTCAAGCTTCTCCAGGAATTCAGCAAATCTTTTAACGGTCTTTCTCAGGCTTCTAAATCCCTCCAAGTCTTTCTTGATGTCTTCCAAGGTGTCTTTAGACCAGAAGGTGGCTCCAAGGTTTGCTCCGAAAGCTCCTCCGCTAACCGGGATAACCCCGTTTAAAATGTAGAAAGTTATGATTTGCTGTAATGCTAGCTCTTGGCCGCCAGCCCTGTCTCCTCCAACCGCAACAGCCATGCCGATTTTATACTTGAAGATGTTAGGGTTTGACGCGACTAGGGCTCGGCATCGGTCCATAACAGCCTTCATCTGCCCGCTTACCCCGCCGTTGTAAACGGGGGTGGCGATTATTATTCCTCTGGCTTTCCCGAGTAAAGGGTAAAGCTCATACATGTCGTCTTTAATCGCGCATTCCTTGTTTTTCAGGCAGTAGTCGCAGTGCTGGCAGGGAGCAATCTTCCTGCCTCTGACGGTGAAAAACTCCGTTTTAAACCCCTTCTTCTCCAGCATTTTCAGGGCTTCCTTCAGAACATGCTCCGTTGCCTGCCTTCTAGGGCTTCCGCATATGCCCAGTATCATAGCTCAGAAACTCTCCGAATTTCAAAATCGTGGAAGTCTCTTTCCTCTTTAGGATAGGGAAGGGGATGAAAATATAAAAAGTTGGAGGGGGTTAGGTAGGACTACTTTAAAGGCTCAAACTGTTCTTTGGGAGCCCCGCAAATCGGGCAAATTCAGTCTTCAGGAAGGTTTTCAAACCTGGTTCCCGCCGGAATGTTGTTTTCAGGGTCTCCCTTTTCCTCGTCGTATATGTACCCGCAGATGGTGCACCTGTACTTTGCCAAGGCTTAACCCTCCGCATGGACAGGAGCGGTTTTCGGGGTGCCTCCCCTCTTCACCAAGCGATAGTAAGCGTAGGTCATAGGTTCTCCACCCGTCAAAACATTGGCGTCCACGATTTCGCTTACGAAGAGGGTATGGCTGCCAACGTCAAGCTCCCCTTTAACCTCCACCTCCAACCATGCCAACGTGTTATCCAAAACTATAGGAACACCGGTTCTACCTATTTTAAAGTTGACACTTTCAAGCTTGTTGATTTCCCTGCCTGACTTGAAGCCGAACCTTCCGATAAAAGACAGCGGAGTGTCCTTTGAAAGAGCTGAAACCGGAGAAATAGAGTGCTTCGACTGGTGGGTCTGCCACAAGAAAATTTAAGTGGCGTGCTGATGCTGAATGAAAGGGGGAATAAATTTGGGTGAAACCATAAAAAACCTGGTAAAAGCCTTCATCGGAGAAAGTCAGGCGAGAAACCGTTACACCTTCTACGCGAAGGCTGCCAAGCAGGAAGGATATGAGCAGATTGCAGAAATCTTCCTTATCACGGCGGAAAACGAAAAGGAACATGCAAGCAGCCTCTTCAAACTCATCAACGAGCTTAAAAAGCAAAGTGGCGGAAGCCTAGATGAAATTAGCGTGGAGGCGGCAGCTCCAACCGTGCTTGGCACCACCGCGGAAAACCTGAAGGCAGCTATCGCCGGAGAAAACTACGAGCACACTAAGATGTACCCTGAGTTCGCTGAGGTTGCGGAGAAGGAGGGCTACCCTGAAATCGCGAAGAGGCTTAGGGCAATCGCAAAGGCTGAGGAGCACCACGAGGAAAGATATAGAAAGCTGCTGAAAGAGGTAGAAGCCGGCACGGTTTTCAAGAAGGAAAAGGAGGTCTGGTGGGTGTGCAGGGAATGCGGCTACATCCACTACGGGAAGGAGCCTCCGGAGAAGTGCCCCTCCTGCGACCACCCCAGAAGCTACTTCCAAATTAAATGCGAAGAATACTAAGGGAGGAAAGGAAAATTTGACCGTGCTGAAACAGGTTTACCGGTGCGATGTCTGCGGGAACATAGTTGAGGTTCTGCATGCTGGAAAAGGAGAGCTGGTGTGCTGCGGCCAGCCCATGGAGTTGCTTCAAGAGAAAACAGAGGAAGCTGGAAAAGAGAAACATGTACCCGTGATAGAGAGAACAGAGGCTGGAGTAAAGGTGAAGGTGGGCTCCGTCCCCCACCCAATGGAAGAAAACCACTTCATAGAGTGGGTTGAACTCCTAGCCGACGGCAGAGTGTACCGGAAGTTTCTGAAGCTAGGAGAGCCGCCAGAAGTAGAATTCCCTGTGAAAGCAGAAAAAGTGGAGGCAAGAGAGTACTGCAGCGTACACGGCCTATGGAAAACTTCTTAACCCCTTTTTTTAAGCCATACCGTAAGGGAGTGAAGCTGAAAATGGCTGAACGCGTATGGAAGGGAGAGCCCATACCAGAGTTTAAACTGTTCTAGGAGAAGTTTCCCAGGCTCTCAGAGGAATTCACCGAGCTGGTACGCGAAACCTTGGAAGAGTCAAAGCTAGAAAGGAAAATACAGGAACTGGTCATAGTTGCCCTCCTAGCAGGCAAGTTTGAAGGAGGCTTCAAATTCCACCTGAAAGAAGCCATAAGACATGGGGCAACCAGGGAGGAGGTGGCTGGAACAATTCTTTTAACCCTGCCCTACTGCGACGTAGTCACCTTCCTGAAATCACTCGCCTGGGCAAAAGAAGAAGGAATACTTTAACACGAAACAGCCGGGTGAAGCTTGCTTCATGGTGGGGTGGGGGAGATTTGAACTCCCGACCTCCCGGGCCCGAGCCGGGAATCGTAGACCAGGCTGGACCACCACCCCCCGGATTTCATAGTGTTTATAGCTTGGGTTTCAGCAGTCTTATTTCTTCCGGATTTCATTTAGAATTTCCTTGGCGTAGTCAAGACGTATCTTTTTCTCTTCAACCATTTTCTGGGCTACTAGGTCTATGAGTTCGCCTTCGGCTCCAGCCATGATGGCTATGTTTCGGGCGTGGAGTTCCATGTGGCCGCGTTGGATTCCCTCTGTTGCCAGGGCTCTTAGGGCTGCGAAGTTCTGGGCTAGCCCTACGGCTGCCATTACTTCCGCCAGTTCCCTAGCCGTCTTCACGCCTAGGATTTTCCTGCATATTCGGGCTATGGGGTGGCTGGCTGTTGCTCCTCCAACCGTGCCTACGGCTAGGGGGAGTTCTATGCTGCCTACTAGGTTGCCCTCCCCGTCTTTTTCCCATCGTGTTAAAGGCTGATACTGGCCTTTCCTTGCAGCGTAGGCGTGGGCTCCAGCCTCCAGCGCCCTGGTGTCGTTTCCAGTGGCCAGGGCCACCGCTACTATGCCGTTCATTATGCCCTTGTTGTGGGTTGCAGCCCTGTAGGGGTCGGAGACGGCGAAAGCGTAGGTGTCCAGCACTCCTTCAATTACGTCTTCGCCCACGGCTTTCTTGTCCATAACCACTCTGGCCTTCGCCAGCCTTCTGTCGGCCAGGTTTGAAATTATCCTGAGCCTAACCCTGCCTTCAACCAGCCTTTCTACCAGGGGTGCCACAGCCTCAGCCATGCTGTTCACGGCGTTGGCTCCCATGGCGTCACGGCAGTCCACGTAGAGTTCAACCACCAGCATGGGGCCTCTAAAGCTGGGCAGAACCTTGACGTCTAGGCCCTTCGCTCCTCCCCCAAGCTTCACCAGCATGGGGTCCACGCTGTTAGCTAGGTCAAGGATGGACTCCTTTTCAGCCATAATGTTTTTACTGGCTTTAAGAGGCTCCTTAACTCCGACCACCTGGACCTGCCCTATCATTACGGGGTCGGAGGTTTCCGCTTGGAAGCCTCCCCGGGCGGCTGCCAGCTTCGCTGCGTGGCTGGCTGCAGCTACAACCGAGGGCTCCTCTAGGGCCATGGGAACCATGTAGGGTTTGCCGTTCACCAGAAAGTTCACCGCTATA
>QMXU01000090.1 GCA_003662305.1 Candidatus Hecatellales archaeon | reverse complement strand
CCCTAACGATAGCCCGGTATACGGCTTCAGGACGTCTCCCACGTACGGCAACGGAAGGCCTGGCTGCTCCTCCTTTAAAATGTAAGGCTAAGATTTCCCCTGAATCCCTGTCAACCCTTATCTTAAAGCTTCCCTTCGGGTCGCGGTGAACCGCTGCCTCCTCTACTTCAGCAGCCTCAATAAGCCTCCTAGGCTTCTCACCTGGCAGTAAAGGCTCCTCCCTGCAGCGTTTCTCCTTAAGGATTAACAGGTTTAAAGGCAGGTCTTTAGGCGGAGTTCTCTTCCGGGATGCCAAGGCAACCATTCTCATGGACTTTGAAAGCTCTGAGACCGAGCCAACCGTTTTCCTGCTGGCTTCAACCGTGAAGAGGAAGGCTACTCCAAGCTCCCAGCCTAACAGGGCGAGGAGAAAGTTCAGCCCAGGCGAATCCACATCGGAAAGCTCCGACACGTTTCCAGCTCCGAAGAAAACTGGAAAGCCGGGTTTCCTCTTCAGGAACTCCCAGTAGCCCAGGAGGGAGTCCAAGAACGTGTAGGGTGGAGCAAGCCCGAGAATGGGGTCTGCTATAACTGTTTTAAAGCCCAGCCTCTTCGCCTCCTCCAAGTTCTCCTCAAGCCTTTCCACCCTCTCAGCGAAGCTTTCAGGTATAACTCCGTCAGGACCCGCGGGAGTTACCACCGTAGGCGTTTTCCTAACCTTGGCCAGGTCGCGAAGGTTTGAGGCGTCCCCGCTTAGGATGAGGCTTGCCCCTGCCTTAACTCCTGCTTTAAGCTCCTCCGGGTCGGCTGAGTCGATGCTGACCGGAACCTTCACAGCCCGCAGGACGGCTTTAACAGCTCTTTCAGCTTCATCTGGCTTCCCTCCGCCAGCCTCCATTCCAACGTCAACCATGTCCGCCCCGCAAGAGACGTAGTAGCGGGCTGCACGTGCAATCTCTTCATCACCCACTTTAGAGGCGTCAGCTATTTCAGCTAGGAGAATGGGCATGCACCCGGGAGCCCAGCAAGCCTTACGCTTCCCCCGTCTAATCAGAATCCCCTCCCCACTTTCAGCCCTCTTCAAGCCTTCAGCTCTTAGGGCTTCAATTTCCTCTTCAGCCTTCCTGGCTAGGAGGTCTGCAGCCAGCTCGCAGGCGGGTTTAACCGTGGACAGGGGTAACTCTCCTATCTGGTCTAGGATTTCAGGCAGGTCGGCTACATGTCTCGGACCCTTGAAAACAGGGATGTTTAAGGCTTCTCCTACCTCTCTTATGTCTCCCCTAACGCTTCCAGGTATGAGGATTAAATCGTATTTTTCAACTTTAAGCTTCCTAATTTTCCTAGCCGCGTAAGATGGCGTTATGAGAGCTGCCACGGGAACAGGTAAGGCTAGAACGTCAACTTCAACATCGGACTTGCGAAGGCTGGCATACTGCTCCACGAATTTTTTCGCCTTAAGCCCTGTTACTATGAGAATCTTCAAAGCCTTTTTCACCCTTTGAAAGGACAGGAACCCCGGTAGTGTTAAATTAGTCTGCCACTCTTTTAACTGTTAGAGCAGTGTTGAAGTCCGAGTTCCCGCTGGGCTTAGTTCTTCTAAGCCTCACCATTTTCGCAGTTGGAGCAGCGGCTGGCTACCTTTCAGCTGAAAAGGTTTCAGAGCAGTTGATGAAGGTGCTGAGTGAAGAGCTTTCCCCCTTCGCTGAGCTTCCTCCACCTTTGCTTGCCTTAGCCATCTTCACCAACAACTTCTCTAAAACCTTGATAATCATGCTGCTGGGGCTGCTGTTCGCTGTTCCCCCCGTCCTCTTCATCCTGGCAAACGGCTTCATTCTTGGAGTGGTAGGCTTCGAGGTGATAGAATGTAAAGGGTTTCTGTTCCTCGTTCTAGGCGTTCTACCCCACGGGGTTTTCGAGGTTTCCGCCGCTGCTTTAAGCACAGCTCTAGGAATCAAAATTGGAATTGCAGCCTACAGGAGGGCTAAGAGGAGAAGCTTCGAAGTTCAGCACACCCTAAAACTCTGCCTTAAAACCTACTTCTCACTGGTTGTACCCCTGCTCCTCCTGGCAGCCCTGGTTGAAACCTATGTGACCCCCCTATTCCTAGGCAGCCTCTAGAGGCTGAAAAAGGTAAATAAACTGGTATCCACATTTCATACTTAAGCCAAGACAAGCGGTGTGAGGGTTAAACTACGTCCTCCCGTAAGCTTTCTCAGAGTGAAATAGACTACCTCGTCTACGAGGAAGTAGTTATCAGGGAAAGCAACGCCCCGAAATTCATGCTTTACGGCGAGGAAATAGACCTCTGGAACCCTGAGTATGCACCATACCACTCTAAAACTCCCACCGAATACGTGATAGAGAAAATTCTTGAAAGCGAAAAAGCTCAAGTAGATGTGTTCCCCAGCGTAATTGGGAAATACCGGGAGAAAGAGCTTGTTAAAAACGCCCTGCTTTCAGGCTCCCCCATACTCTTAAAGGGCCGGAAAGGATATGGTAAGACCACCTTCTCCAAGGCCATAGCCGAGCTTCTCCCCAAGAAAATCCTCGCCGTTAAAGGATGCAAAATATATGATGACCCCACGAGGCCTGTATGCTTCTCCTGCAAGCGTAAGATTCTCGAAGAAAACACCGTTGAGCTCACGTGGGTTCCAAGAATCTGGGTTAGAATCCCAGGGGACCCCATGATGACCACCCGCCAGCTTATAGGCGGAATTTCCATCCAGAAGATTCGGGAAGGCTACGACCTAGACCACCCTGAAGTTTTCATCCCAGGCAGAGCCTTAAAGGCGAACAGGGGTGTAGGCTACTTCGACGAGCTTGGAGCCCTACCCTCCGCCATGCAGACGTTGCTCCACGAGCTCTTCGAGGAACATCAAGTTACAACCTTGGAAGGCGATATTGTTCCCTTCAAGGTTGAAACCTTGGAGCTTGCCTCCACCAACCCGGCTAACTACCGTGGTACGAACCCTATTAAGGAGCCTCTCCTAGACCGTATGGAGGAAATAGAGATAGGTCCTCCTGAAACTCTTGAAGAGGAGATAGAGATAGGCATTAGGAACATGTTCTACAGGAAGTGGAAGGGGGAGGAGCCGCGTATACCCAGGTGGCATAGGGAAATAGTCGCCCGCATAGTCCGCTATGCCCGGGATAAGGAAAAGTTTGACTTCACCAAGCGAATCGAGTCGGAGCCCTCGTGCAGGGCAACCATTAAACTCTTCGACCACCTTCAGTCTAAAGCCCTCAGAAGCGGAAGGCTTGTACTCCTCCTATCCGACTACGGTGAAAACCTTGAAATCGTCAAGCTTTCTCTAATGGGCAGAATAGAAGTTGAATTCGGTCTCTCCGAGCGGAAAGAGGAAATCGTGGAAAGACTTTTCGAGGAGGCTAAAAGGCAGACATGCCGCCAGATATATAACAGCCTTCCAGGAGAAAGGTTCTCCGAGTTCTACGAAGCCCTGAGGGCTGTTGGCACCGAAGCTGACGGTAGGAAAGCTATCCCCATAGAGTTTGAAACTGTTCCAAAGCTCAGAAGCCAGCCTATCATAAACTACTATGTGGAGTTCGTGAATGAAAGCAAGCAGCCCAGCGATGAGCTGTACCTTTCCACTATAGAAATAATTTTGGAGGCTTTAGCCATGTGCACTCCACGGCTTGTGGAGCGTAGAGGTAAATCCTACTATCTTGGAGAGCTTGTTTCAGATGAAGCCTCCATGCGAAGTATGTAAGCAGAAGGAGGAAACCCTCTCCTCCATCCTTGGAGAGGAAACAGTAAGCGAAATAGTTTACCAGCTTTTCAACCCTGCTGCCAGCAAAAGCGAAAAGCAGAACCGTGAAGAATCGCTGATTGAAAAGCTTATCAAACGTTTCCTAGAGGAGATGAGAGGAGAACAGCTGGACGAGCTTTTCGACAGCAAACTTTTGAAGTGGGCTGGAACTCCAAGCGGTAAATGGTTCAGAGACTACTTGAAGCATAGGAAGGCTAAGCAGAAGGCTTGGGAGAAGCTTCTTGAAATGGTTAAGCGTGGAGAGGTAGACCCATCCCAGATTCCGGTGGAAGACCTCCTCCACCACTTCCTAAGCCAGATTCTAGAGGAGCTCGGCAAGGAGGGAATGGTGGACCTTAAGTTTCAGAGGGACTGGCTTTACGGGAACGTGCTGATAGCCTACCCGGAGTTTACGGAGAAAAGCGAGAAAATAATCGCCAAGAAGGTTCTGGAAGAAGTTTTCATCAACCTTAAAGGTTTAAGGGAGATAGGCTGCCATGAAACTGAGGAGGTGGGCTGGGGGGTAAGGCAGTCCTACATGCTCTGGGACTTCGACGAGCAGCAGCACTCCTACGACCTCCTAGATGTTCAGGAAACCCTGGTGAAAACAGCTCTCCACGACCCGGTTCGCATGCGGATATCCAACGAAGACTTAAAGGCGAGGATACCCTACCATGAAACCTCCTCCAGCAACGTAATCCTCATAGACGCCTCCTACTCGATGAGGGGTGAAAAGTTCAGAGGAGGAATAAT
>QMXU01000089.1 GCA_003662305.1 Candidatus Hecatellales archaeon | reverse complement strand
TCCCCATCCTGTCCAGTCTAAGCCTGACCCCAAGCTTTTCAGCTCTCTGAACCATGTAGGGGTAATCCTCCTTGTTCGACCCGTAGCCGACTATCACGTCGGGGTCGTATGCTTCCACAAGGCTGGAGAAGGCTTCAAGAAGCCCCCTGTCGTCACCCTTCTCGGAGGCTGTGAGAACCTCGGCTTCCCCTTCACCGTTCACCGTGGCCAGGGCTAGAACAGGGTCTCTAAGCGGGTTAGGCGAGCCTATTTCGCTGTAGTATACAGGTGAAAAAGCGAGCACCCGCAGCTTTGGAACGTCTAAAACCTCGACGGCTTTAGGTTTGCCCTCAGCCATAAAGCAGGCTTCCACCCTAACGTTTCTCGGAGGCTTAACCTCCCGGGCTTCAACCTGGTTCCAGCCGCAGGGTTTAACGTCCAAGCTTAAAAGGTACTGGGATGAAGCCCTCAGGTCTCCGTGGAGAACCTCTTTAACCCAGTCCTCCTTCGGGAGAACCTTGGCAAGGGCTTCAAAGGCTTCCTGGCCTTTCGCCTCAACTTTTAAAGCTTTCAAAGGCTTCCCGAAGAGTTTTCTCTCCTCGGCTTCCACCCGCGAGGCTGCCTGCTTGAGTTTGGGGTTTAAGGCTAGCCTTCGACGGGCTTCTTCAACGTCCACGCTTGGTATGACGTAGAGGGAGGGGTTGAACCCTCGGTCGAGGATGAGGATTCTTCTGCCTTTCCCGTCGACCCCCCAAAGCCTGATTTCAGAGGCTTCCCCAGCAGGCTCATGGCTTACGTCAAGCAGCCAGAACTTAACCTTCAACCTTTACCACGCCAAAAATATTTTCGGCAGCAAGACTAAAAGGAGTTACTTTCCGGCTAGTACTGGATGCCCTTCTGGGTTATCATTTCTTTGGGATATTTCACCTCGACGATTTCGTTTACAGCGTCAGCCCTCTCGATAAGCTCCTTGGAGGCGTAGCGTCCTGTGAGCACCACGTTGGTTCGCTTGGGAAGCCTGTCAAGGAAGCCCAGCACCTCTTCAACTCTGATTAGCCCCCAGGCCACTGCAAGGTTTATTTCGTCTAAAACCAGCAGGAAGGGCTTACGCTTTCTCACCACTTCCTCAGCGAACTTTAAGGCTTTCCTAGCCATCTCCACATCTTTGGGCTTATGCTTGCCGGGTGTGATGAAGCCTTTCCCCCCGAACTGGTAGATTTCGTAGAGGGGCTGAAGCCTTTTCCTCACCTTGTATTCTCCCACATCCTTCCTTCCCTTCATGAACTGGATGACTACCACCTTCCTCCCGTGGCCTATCGCCCTTAAGGCTAACCCCAGCGCGTTAGTGGTTTTACCTGCACCCGTACCAGTGTAAAGGTATATCATGCCCATTCACGTTCCACCTGCTTGAGGCTTAGAGAAACTTTCAGCTGAAACCTGTTTAAGCTTAATGGCTGGATAGGGTTAAAACCATGACTTCAGCGGCTTCTCCATCCTCATAGTAGGAGGGAATTCTGCCTGCAGACTTGAAGCCCAGCGACCTGTAGAGGGTTATGGCAGGCCTGTTGCTAACCCTAACCTCGAGGATAAGCCTCGAGAAACCTCCGGCTTTAAGTTTGCCTATCAAAGCCTTGAGGAGGCTTCGGGCGACACCGAGCTTCCGGTATTCCGGGTGAACCGCCAGGGAGAAAAGGTGGACTACGCCTCCAGGCTCCACTAGGGCTGAAACGTACCCTACAGGTCTTCCGGAAGCCTCAGCCACGAGGAAGTGTTCAGGGTTCATCCTTGACAGGGTTAGGATTAGGGCTGAAGGGTAGGGGTCTTTGAAGGAAGCCTTCTCAATGCTGGAAAGCTCGGAGAGGTCGCCTCTCTTGAAGCCTCTGATTTTCAGGTTCAGGGTGGAAGGCAACTTCAGGCTCAAATAACCTTTAAGGGAAGCCAGCCCTTAACCTTTTCAGGCTGGAAGGATGGGAAGGCTTCCTTGAAGATTCTGAGCTTAGACTTGAAGCATGGATTCGTCAGGCTTCTGGTTGAAACACCGGACGACCTCTGGTATCTCTACAACGTGATTTCGCCGGGGGACGTGGTCTATGCGAGGACGAGCAGGGAGCTTAAAAGCAGGGGTGAAGCGGCGAGGCCGGGGCAGAGCCGAAGGGTTTCCATGACGCTTGGGGTTAAAGTTAAAAACGTGGAGTTTGGAGGCAGAGGCCTGCGGATTCTCGGGGTTGTGGTTGAGGCTCCTGAAAGGTATGACGGCATCCTCGGCTCCCATCACACGCTTAACATTCCGCTTAACAGCGTTTTAAGGCTGGTTAAGGAGGAGTGGCCCAGATACCAGGTTGAAAGGCTTAGGAGGGCTTCCGAAGGGGAAAGCAAGCCTGTGGTTATCGTAGCCTTAGACGATGAGGAGGCCTGCGTAGCCCTAGTTGGAGGCTTCAAGGTGGACGTGAAACTTGAGCTTAGAGTCAGGCTTCCGGGGAAACGGGAGCCTGAAAAGCGCGGCGAAGCCTTGAAGAAATACTTCTCCGAGCTGCTGCACGCCCTCCAAGAGGTTTTAAGGGGAACCAAGGCTCCCGTGGCGGTGGTAGGCCCGGGATTCGTCAAGGAAGAATTCTTGAGGTATGCGGCTGGAAGGCTTAAAGGGGTTTCCCTGCAGGTTTTCACCGTCAGCTCAGGAGGGCTTTCAGGCGTGAAGGAGGCTGTTAGAAGCGGGATTCTTCTAAGGTTCGCTAGGGAAAGCCGCCTTCTGGAGGAGGCTAAGCTTGTGGAGGAATTTCTTGCAGAGCTTTCCTCTGACAGGGAGATGGCGACCTACGGCTTGGAGGCGGTGGAGAAGGCTGCCCGGTATGGAGCGGTGGAAAGACTGCTGGTGGTTGACAGGCTGCTGAGGGAGGCTGAGATAGAAGAGCGGAGGAGAATCGAGGAGGTCATAAGGCTTGTGGAAAGCAAGGGAGGGAAGGTTACCATTCTGGCTGGAGAGCATGAAGGGGGAGAAAAAATTATGGGGCTCGGTGGGATCGCAGCCATCTTAAGATTTAAAACAGACTATTAGGCATTGGGCTAGTGGCTTCAAGGCGGGAGACATGGAATGAGCGTGGAGATGATTGTGGTTTTAACAACGGCTCCCGACAAGAATTCGGCTGAAAGGATTTCTAGGGAGCTTGTTGAGTCGCGGCTTGCGGCCTGCTGCTCGCTGGTTAAAGGTTTAACCTCCACCTACTGGTGGGAGGGAAAAGTAGAGGAGGCTGAGGAAGTCCTGCTGATCATTAAGACCTCTAGGGTCCTCTACAGGGAGGTTGAACGTAAGATTAGAGACTTCCACCCCTACAAGGTTCCGGAGATCGTCGCCTTCAAGGTTGAAGCTGGGCTTCCAGAGTATTTAAGCTGGCTTAGAGAGGCCCTGAGGGAGTGAAAGCTTCTTGGACCTTCAAGGGGTAACACTGCCTTTAACGGTTTTCATCTCCGCTTGGATCGCTGTTTACCTGGCGGGTAGAATTCTTAAGCTTGAAAGGTTTGGAGTGGAGATAAAGCCTTTCCTGATAGTTTTCCGGACCATAAAGTTTAACAGGTTTTTAGACTGGCTGGCTGGGAGGCTTAGGAGGGTGATGCCTGCCCTCTCGAATTTTTCTTTAGCCATGAGCCTTGGGATGACAGCTCTCGGAACCTATCTTCTGGCTAGGAACCTTCACTCCTTCTTTTTCAGGGTTGAGGAGGCTACCCCTATTTTTCCAGCTGTCCCCTTCATAACCGTCAGGGAGAGCCTACCATACTTCCTGCTGGCTGCCGTGGTGCTTATAGCCGTCCACGAGCTGGCCCACGGGGTTGTCGCAAGATTTGAAGGCATAAAAGTGAAGTCTTCAGGGCTTCTCCTCATAGCCGTCATCCCAGGAGGATTCGTCGAGCCTGACGAGGAAGAATTCAAAAAGGCTGAGAGAGGTAAAAGGCTGAGGGTTCTGGCTGCCGGCTCAACCGCGAACATGGCTTTAGCCCTCATGCTCATCCCAATAATCTTAACCCTCTTCCACCCTGCAGGAGTCCTAGTCGAAGGAGTCTGGGACCAGGGTCCTGCCATGCAGGCAGGGCTTAAGCCAGGGATGATCATAGAAACCGTCAACGGGGTTAAGGTTACCAGCGTTCAGGAACTCAGCAGCCAAGTGGGCAAGGTAGGAATCGGCGGGGAAGTAGAGCTGGGCGTCCGGCTTCCCGACGGAAACCTTAAAACCTTCACGGTTGAAACGGTGGCGGACCCTAACGATCCGGACCGCCCCATAATAGGCTTGACGGGAGCCAAAACGTATATTCCGCATTTCCAGGTTTACATGACGCTTTTCTGGCTTCACTTCTGGTCACTGAACATCGCGATTTTCAACATGCTTCCGCTCCACCCGCTGGACGGAGCTGGGGTAATCTATAATCTGGCTGAGGGAGTTATGGGGGAGAAAGCTAAAACTCTACGTGCAGTTTTAACCTTTTCCTATCTGACCCTTATCGGGTTGAACATGGCGTTGACCTTCGGAAGGTTCGGCTTCGTATCGATTTAAAC
>QMXU01000088.1 GCA_003662305.1 Candidatus Hecatellales archaeon | reverse complement strand
TTGAAATCGCCAAGGTTCTGATGGGCGACCCGCAGATAGCTTTGCTGGATGAGCCTACTGGAGGAGTGGCTCCCCGCCTCTCAGAGAAGATTTTCGACTACATCCGGAAGATTAACAGGGAGTTCGGCGTAACCTTCCTCATAATAGAGCATAAGCTTGGAGTCTTGTTCGACTATGTGGATTACGTTTACCTGATGGACCGGGGGAAAATAGTTTTGGAGGGGAAGCCTGAAGAGGTGGCGAAAAGCTCCACAGCCCTAGAGGTGTACTTCGGTGGATAAGGTTTTAAAGGTTGACGGGGTTACAGCAGGATACGGCAACGCCCAAGTCATCTTCAAAGTAAACTTGGAGGTGGCAAGCCGTTCGCTGGTGGTAATAGTCGGGCCGAACGGCAGCGGCAAGAGCACCCTCATAAAAAGCGTAGTAGGCTTCACCACCATTCACGGGGGAAGAATCCTCTTCGACGGGCGTGATATAACAGGGATGCCTGTTGAGGCAAGAGTCAGGCTTGGCCTAGGCTACGTCCCCCAGGTGGACAACGTTTTCCCCAACCTTACCATCGAGGAAAACCTTAGGATGGGAGGCTACCTGCTGGGTAAGAAAGAGCTGGAAAGCAGCATAGACTCTGTTTTCAAGGTTTTCCCCTTCTTGGAGGAGCGGAGAAGCCAGCTGGCTGGAACCCTCAGCGGAGGGGAAAGGCAGATGCTTGCCTTAGCCTCCTGCCTAATCACCAAGCCTAAAATGGTGTTGCTGGACGAGCCTACCGCCCAGCTGGCGCCCAGGGTAGCCAGCAGAATCTTCGATAAAATCGTTGAGATAAAAAAGGCTGGAACGCCGATTCTGCTGGTGGAACAGAACGCTCGCAGAGCCTTGGAAATCGCTGACAAAGCCTACGTGATGGTGGCGGGAAAAATAATGTTCACCGGAAAAGGCGAGGAAGTTCTCTCCCGCAGCGACCTAGGCGAAATCTTCCTTGGAAGGCTTTAACTTTCCTCCACGTATTTTTCGGCGAAAGCTACTTCAGCCTCCTCCAGCGGGAGAGGCTTCGGAGGAAGCTTAAACCCGTAGGCGCATACTTCCATGGGCGCCCCGTACTCGCCTCTCTCCCTAGCCGCTTGAAGAGCTCTGATGACGTCCAGCAGAATGTTCACGGCGTTAGGAGGGTCCACGCTTTGAAGGGTTACATCCAGCCTAAAGCTGGAGCCTAAGGCACCCTTCCCCTCAATGTAAATATACGAAACTCTCCGCCTGCCGAGGAAGTCTACGTAGTCCGTGGTGCCCGCCATCGTTGGAAAGGCGTAGGCCAACTCAGCCTTTAAGGCTTCCCCGACAAGGCTGCGTTTGGCCTCCTTCACGTTTGCCTTGATGGTTGCCAGCGTATCCAGGCCTCCCCCCACATCCAGCTCGTAGCTTTTAACCACCGTAAGCCCACGCTTCGACAGGAAGCGTATCAGTCCCCTGTGTAGGGCTGTGCCGCCCAGCTGGCTCATCAAGTCGTCTCCCGCCAGCGTTAACTCCGCTTTCCTGAAGGCTTCAGCCGTAGGTGGGGAAGAGGCGATCCTAGTGGGGGTAGCGTTCAGAAAGCATACGCCAGCCTTTAAGGCAGCCTCAGCGTAAGCCTGCGAGGAGCGGAACCCTCCTGAAGTAATCAGGTTAACAGCCACATCCACTTTAAGGCTCTGCCATTCTCCCGTTATCTCCTCCAGGCTTCTCAGGTTTTCCGCCATGCTCAGCCCAGGGGTAGGCTCATCCAGGTGTAGGCCGGCTTCCACCTTGACGTCGTTAAAGCCTTTGAGGGCTTCTGAAATCTCGCTGAGGGGCTTACCTACTTTGGAAGCGTCCACATCGTAGACGGCTGCAAGCTCCAAGTCTTCAACCCCGTATTTTCCCACCTTCCGATGCCACAGCCCTTCGAAGCTTCCTTTGAAGCTTAAAGCTTCCAGAAGGCTTAAGCCAGCCATGCCTACGCCCAAGAGGGCTATCCGAATGCTGCCCAACCATTTCCACCTTAAACAGCAAAACCTAGGTTTCCAAGCAATTTAGCAGTTTCCCTACAGGGTTTTCCGTGATGAGGCTAAAGCACGGGTTCACTACGCCTGTAAACCAGTCCTTCGCATACAGCAACCAGCTGTCCAGCTGAGTTTCTAACGGTCATCCTGTAGAGGGCGGTGGTTCTCCCCAGGCTTTCCTCAGAGGCTTCGGCGACCAAGTCTTCTCCCGCCCTGACAGGCCTCCGGTAGTTTATGTTAATGTTTAGGGCTACGGCCACCTGGTTGTAGGAGTTGCTGGCGGCGGCGAAGGCAGCGTCAGCCAGCGACAGTATCAGCCCTCCATGGGCTACCCCGTGGAAGTTCATCATGCCCTCAGTAACCTTTAACCCCACCTTGCTGTAGCCACGCTTAAGCTCAAACAGTTTTATCCCGAGTAGGCTACAGTAGGGGTCACGGCTGAACTTCTCGTAAAGCCTGCCAAGCTTTTCATCTTCACCCAAAACTCTGAAGCCTCCAACCTCCGAACTGTTCTATTCTCAGCTTTCAACGGTATATAAACCGTAACCTCCTAGTCCGCTTTCAAATGGTTTAGCGTCAGCCCTCTATAAAGCCGCAGTAAATAGAGTTGGAGAAGCCGTAAGTGTCCATCTCCTCTAGATTCACGTCCTTCTCCAGTTTTCTTTTCCTGTCGTTTCAAAGAAGGGTTTAAGTCGTTCTGGAGTTTCTATTCGTCTCCTTGCTAGGGTTTCCTTCTCTGACACTCTAATCATTTCCCTCAAAGCTTGCTCGGGTCATCAAATCAGAGGAAGGATAGGCAGCTAATGCCCACTCGGAAAGCCTTATCCCTAAAAGGGAAGTGGGCGTCCCCCCATAGTAAATTTTTATGGGGGACTTTTCGCCTTGCTTCCCGAATCATTTGACGGGAAATATCTTCATCCCACACCCCTTATTAGCTCTATAAAAGCCTCAATCCGCGTTTTAATTTGTCCTATATCCATTTTGCCGTATTCCGATTCAATCATATACACAGGAACATTCTCACGTTTGAGAGCACGCTTAACGCTTATGAACTCTACATTATAGAGGTGGCAACCATGGAGTACATGATACACTACCCCGTCGACCTTGAACTCCTCAATCATCTGCAACAAGCGATCTACCCTCTTGTCGTTTGGTGTGAAACAAGGGCAGGTAGATGGCAAGAGATATCTCTCAGCTACGGCTGAGAGCATGTCGTCCATCGTCCACTCATCAACTATAACAGGATCATACAGGTAGCGAATGCCACTGCAAAGTTCGTCGCAGACAATAACAGCACCACTCTCTTCGACTATGTTAGGGATTTTCCAATTAGGCCAAATGATGGGGGATCCAGCGAGCATTATCCTCGGCGTCTCAGATTCGCAGATTCCTATGCCTTGCTTAACTCTAGCTTCGAGCTCTCCACAAAGCTCCTCTACTTTCCTCGTCCACCGCTTGATGTCGTCATATAAGAATGTTTGAGCAACTAGCATGGCGTCTCTTCCGCTGATTGGAGGAGGTACTACCTTCCTGGTTTCAAGTAGTCTGCAAAAGGCTCTCCGCGCTAGTGATACAAGTTCAATCGCATACCTGAGTTTTTCCCTAGATATCTTCCTCTTAGTAAGCCTTTCGATTTTCTTCTTTATCTCGACGACCTCGTCGAGCCATAGCTTTTTTAGTCGCGGTTCTTCTTTCGTGTGAGGTACAGCCATTTTCCAAGTCTTCACAACATCCTCTAGAACCTCGCCCAGCTTCACCTTCCCATCGCAAGTGCCAGGGCAGATCACGACATCACATAGGTTAGAAAACGGTGATAGCCTTAACAGTTTAACACCCAAGGTAGACTTAGTAAGGGGGCAAAGGCAAGTGTCTGATATTAGCCGATCAGCAATGGGCACGGTATCATAGAAGCCTGCACACAAACGCATAGGTACGGCGTCCGCTGCGTAGATCAGCTCAACTGGAGCGAAGTTACAAAGCATAGCAATGACTTTTCTGCCAGCCTCTACGTGCCTACCGAAGAAGTGGGCAATCTCGTCGAAGTACCCCATGCCCTTTGGCCTGTTTGGAGTCTTTCTCATCCTCTGGATATTTTCGGAGATCGTCTTGGCTATTGACGATCTGATCGTCTCCTTGGTGCGCTTAATATCCTGCAGGAAAATTTCATCCACATATCTTACTTCAGACATGTCATCATTTCCCCCACCACGCCTTTGACGCGTAAACAGGCTTAGCCAACCATGTAAGCTTTAGGCAGTCTTCCTGCGGGCATAGCTCGATGCAACGAAGACATAAAACGCAACGCGAGGAGGTAACTTCACCGCTTTTTCCTTCGTATACCTCTGTCAACTCTAGGGGGCAGCATCTCATACAAACTCCGCACTTCGTACACTTTCGGTCGTCTTTAACGATAGAGGTAGCATGAAACCTCCTAATCAGGGAGTTTAGACCACCTAGGGGACAGACTCGGCACCAAGGGCGCCTCACCAAAAAGGCGCAAATGAGAAAGAAT
>QMXU01000087.1 GCA_003662305.1 Candidatus Hecatellales archaeon | reverse complement strand
GTGCTAGACTACGTTGAAAGCCTAACCTCCACCCACGCTGCCTTCAAGGTTCCTGTGGCGGTTTCAGGCTTCGAGTCCGGGGGGAAGGTTTACAGGCTTGACGGGGTTCAAGTAGAACTTAAACCCGTGGTTGCGCCTCCGGAAGGCGTTCTCTCAGACGAGGATTTCCTGAGGAAGGTTTACGAAAAGCTTTAGTCCGTTGGAAACCGTCCATTGCGTAAGTAAAATACAATAATTTAGGCATCCCTGTAAATACTTTTAATCGCCATTCATATGTGTGTAGAAAAGCTCAACATTGGGAAAAAGCTTTATAATCTATGCTTGGCGTATCTTAAAATAAAAAAAGGAACAATGTTCATAAATGATGAATCTTTAAGAGAATTTTTGCTTATGCTGTCCAAACAGTTTACAGTAGTCGCCCCCATAATGGAAACCCCTGGAAAGCCTCCCATCCTCTCCCAGCTAAACCAGGCAAACCTCAGCCGCCTAGAATTAAAGGTCAGACCTTTAACCCCCTACAAGTTCTTCTTCCAGCCTCCCAGCGAGGAGCTTTTCACCTACAAGCTTGGCAGGAAACTCGTGGAACTAGGCTACGAAGTTAAGAAGCCTGAAAACCTCATACTCCTCGGGCTGAGAAACTGCGACCTTAAAGCACTAGAGAAGCTTGACATGGTGATGCTGGAGGAGCCTGCAGACCCCTTCTACAAGTCTAAAAGGGAAAACATACTCTTGGTAAGCTTGGACTGCTCTGAGCCTTGCCCCGCCTGCTTCTGCACGGAAGTGGGCTTGAAGCCCTACCCTGAGGAAGGCTACGACCTAAACCTGAGCAGGGTTGAAGGAGGCTACCTGGCTGAAGCCGGCAGCAGGAGGGGTGAGGAACTGCTTAAACGGTTTGAATCCCTGTTTACAGGGGAATCTGAAGGGCAGCTGAAACAGAGGGATGAGCGTAGGGAGGCTGTCTACCGGAAGGTGAAGGAAGCCTACACCAAGCCCATTAGGGACCTCTCCAAGGTGGGAGAAGAATACTTCATGGATTTCACTAGGCGGTGTGTCGAATGTTCAGGCTGCGTTTTCACCTGTCCAACCTGCCACTGCTTCTACATTTCAGACTACAGGCGGAGGGAGCTTGGAGGAAGAATTAAAACCATAGACTCCTGCCTTTTCGAAGGCTTCCAGCGGGTGGCGGCGGGAGTGAATCCGAGGGCTACCTTGAACTCCAGGCTGAGGCAGAGGTTCCTGAAAAAGTTCGTCTATTTCAAGCAGAGATACGGCGAGTACGGCTGTGTTGGATGCGGCAGATGTGTTGAGGTTTGTCCTGGAGAAATAGACATCAGGGAGGCTGCAGGGTTAATCTGAGGTGGAGGATGATGTCCTTAAACCCGTATCTGCCCAGGCTGGCTGAAGTGTTAGAGGTTAAAGAGGAAAGCCCTGAAGTTAAAACCTTAAAGTTAAAGCTGAAAGAGGGCAGGATGGAGTTTAAGGCTGGGCAGTTCCTTGAGCTGACGGTTTTCGGCGTTGGAGAGGCACCCTTCACATTTTCCTCTTCACCCTTCAACCTTGAAAGTTTCGAGGTCAGCATAGCCAAGGTTGGAAGCGTTACAGACGCCGCCCACCAGCTTAAGGGAGGCGAGCTGGTAGGAGTCAGAGGCCCCTTCGGCAACGGGTTCCCCCTAGAGGAGCATAAGGGCAGAGACCTAGTGATTGTAGGAGGAGGCATAGGTATAGCCCCCCTACGCTCCCTCCTGTACGCACTGGTGGCTGAAAGAAGCGAGTATGGAGATTTGAAGCTGCTCTACGGGGCGAGAAGCCCCAGCCTCATAATCTACAAGGACGAATGGGAGAAATTCATGGAGAAAGGCGTTGAAGTATACCTGACAGTGGACGTGGGAGACGAAACATGGCGGCGTGGGCCTTATGGACCCTGCGGCTACACCCATGTCGGCGTGGTTACAACCCTCTTCGACATGGTTAAGCTTAACCCTGAAAGGTGTGTCGCCTTCGTTTGCGGTCCGCCGATAATGATAAGGTTCACCGTGCAGAGGCTGCTTCAGCTGGGGTTCTCTGCCTCCCGCATTTATCTTTCTCTTGAAAGAATGATGAAGTGCGGTCTTGGCAAGTGCGGCCACTGCAATATTGAAGGCTACTACGTGTGCAAGGACGGTCCGGTCTTCCAGTTTGAAACGTTAAAAGATGTACCTCACCCGTTTTGAGGGTTGCTCTTTGAAGGTTAGAAGCGTGTGCCCGCTGTGCTCGCTTTGCTGCGGCCTATGGCTAACCGGTGAAAGAGAAATAGAAAACTTGGAATACGATGTAGACCACCCTGTCAATGGCGGAGCCCTCTGCGACAAAGGAAACCTGGTACATAAGCTCCCGTACCACGAAGCAAGGCTTACCACCCCCCTAATCAGAGAGGACGACGGCTACAGGCAGGCAAGCTGGGAGGAAGCCCTAAACACTGCAGCGGAAAAACTGAAGGAAAGCCTGGAAAGGCATGGGCCAGCCTCCATCCTGTTCCTCTCCTCGGGCTCCTGCACCAACGAGGAAAACTTTCTGCTTTACAGGCTGGCTGAAGCGTTAGGAGTTAAGGCTGCTCCTTCACCTCTAATAACCACCGGTTTAAGGCGGATATTCGGCTTGGAAGCCTCAACAGGTACGCTGGAAGGCCTGGCTGAAGCAGACTACGTTCTCATCTATGGAAACCCCTTAGAGCAGTGTCCTGTCTCAGCCAGGTATATCTTGAAGGCGAAATTTGAGAACGCCGCATGCCTCACAGTTGTAGATGTAAGAAAAAGCAGGACCGCCTGGTTTTCAAACGTTTTCCTACAGCCTAAACCCAACACTGAAATGCTGCTGCTGGCTGGAATGCTTAAACATCTGTCAGAGAAAGAGCTGTACGACGTAGAATACGTTGAGAAACATGTTAAAGGACTGAAAGCCTTTAAGGAAGCCCTAGCCAAGCTTTCCATGGCAAAGATTTCAGAGGCTACAGGCGTTCCAACGTCGGCCATAGCTGGAACAGCTGAAGGACTGGCAAGGGCTAATAAACCCTACATCCTGTATACTGCCTCCGTTCTCAGGCATAGGGGGGCCGAAGCCGTTGAGGCACTGGCCAGCCTAGCGCTTTTAACCTGCCTGCCTAAGGAGGGCGGAGGCCTGATAGCACTTGAGGGTCCTCCAAACGCTCAAGGCGTCAAAGACCTGCTAGCCGAAGAGCCTAAACTTCAAAACGTCGGCTTCCTGCTGGCTTTAGGAGGGCTTCCCCCAGGGCTTGGGAAAGTAGGGTTCACAGTTTCCACCCAGCAGTTCAAGCCTGAGAACCCTTCGGAGGGCGTTCCAGACCTTGTCATCCCCACGGCCTGCTGGGCTGAGAAGGAGGGAAGCCTGACGAACGTGGACAGGCTTGTCCAATGGCTGGAGAGAGCCGTCAAGCCTCCGAGCAACGTTAAAACAGACTTCGAATTTCTCTTGGAGCTTGCAGAACGTCTGGGCGTCAGTCTTCCCTACAAGAAGCCTGAAGACGTGTGGGGAGACCTGTCAGCCATGTTTCCTGCCTACCATAATTTCTCTCTGGAACTGCTTAAGGACAGGCCTGAAAGGTGGGGTGGAAGCATCCTCTTCAGGGAGAAGTTCGCCACGAGGGACGGCTTTGCAAGGCTTCCAAGGCTGAGCTTTAAAGCAGAAGTTTTGAAGCCTGACAGGCAGTATCCCCTCATAGCGGTTACGGAGCCGAGGCTTTTCAGCCAGGCCTGTAAGGTAGCCTCCAGCCTGGTTGAGGAGGTCCTCGGCAAACCTTACAGGTACGTTGAAGTAAACCCTGCAGACGCCGGAGAGCTGGGGCTGGAGGACGGATGCCTGGTTAAGCTTGTAGCTGACAGCGGTGAGAGTCTCCCCCTGAAAGTTCTGGTTTCCAGCGGGGTTCCCAGCGGGGTAGTCTTCGCACCCGACTATGAGGTTTGCAGGGTTAGAATCGAAAGGCTGCGGGGTGAGGAAGCTGGCTGACCTGTTCTTCGACCTAGACCTGTGCATGGAGTGTAGAAGCTGCGAGGTGGCCTGCGAAAGAGAGAGGTTTGAAAGGAAGCTTGAAGTTGAGGTTTACGGGGGAGTATACCCCTTCGTAGCCCAGTGCAGGCGGTGCCGTAAAAGCCCCTGCGTGGAAGCCTGCCCGACCGGAGCCCTGGAAAAGCGGGGAGCCCTAGTGGCGGTCAACGAGATGCTTTGCATAGCCTGCAAGTCCTGCATGATAGCCTGCCCCTTCGGAGTCCTAGAAGTCACAGACCGGCATGTGGTGAGCAAATGCGACCTATGCCTTAAACGGCTGGAGGCAGGTGAGAAACCTGTCTGCGCTTTAACCTGTCCTACAGGAGCCCTGAAATTCGGCGAGCCTGAAGAGGTTGAGGCTGCAGCCAGGCAGGGCATGAAAGGTAGGAGGCCTAGGGAGCTGGCTGGGCCTAAAATCTATGCTTGGAGGCCGAGGTGAAAAAGGGTATGGCGGAGTTGGTAGTGGCGGCGCTGGCCGTCTTCTTTCTTTCCCTAGCCATCTCCGAGCTTAAAGACTTCCATCAGCTCTCCTTTTTCGCTTTGCTGCACGGCTTAGCCCTGCTTCCTTTAAGCTTCACCCACGTGGAAGGGTTCACGGTTAGGCTGGCTGTCAGCCTGGCTGTTTTCGCCTT
>QMXU01000086.1 GCA_003662305.1 Candidatus Hecatellales archaeon | reverse complement strand
GCTCAAAAATACCTTTGAGGACCCCTTGAGGTAACCCTCATGATATGGACACCCTATACGGCCATAATGTTCATCCTAAGCCTGTTTGCCATAGCCCTAACTGTCTACGCCGTACCAAAAGCATGGAGAATATGGCGGAGAGCAGAGAAGGCCAGCCTTGAAGAGCGATACGAGCTTGAGAAGGCTTTCTACCTGGCCTCAACCGTAGTCTGGCTTATCATAATCTCAAGAATAGTGGGTATGGGACTCTACTGGGTTGCCAACGAAAGCCTTATCCCGCTTGTTCCAGGCGCCATGTGCCAGTGGGGAATCCACCAGGCGGGACACCCCTTCTCATGGATAGACTCCATTGTAAAGCTCATAGTAATATTCGTCTACGGGATATGGCTAAGCCTGGACATGGTTAACAGGAGGTGTAAAGGGGCTCCCCTCATGGGAACCCTGTCCAAATACTTCGTCTTCCTCATGCCTCTGCTCATAGTGGATGCAGGGCTTGACCTAGCCTTCTACCTTAAAGTTGAGCCTGTAACCGTTCCATGCTGCAGGGTTGTTTTCACCGCTGAAAACCCGCTTCCATGCCCCTTCTGCTTCGTCTTCCATGATGCTCCCATGTTCATAGCTGTAATCGTAGGCTACGGCATGGCTATAGCAACCATGATATGGGGCTCCGTCGTCAAGAAGTATGCCAGCGAGCCAGGAGACCTTGGAGAGGTAAGCATGAAAGCTCTGAGGCTTCTCGCAAACCTAAGCCTCTTCTTCGCCATCATAGGAACCATAGCCTTGATCCCCGCTATCTTCCAGATAATGGTTCCCGCAGCCGTCCACTAGACACAGCATAAAGGAGGTCTGATAGGTGGCCTCAGGGAAAGCCTCCCAAAGAAGCTTGAAGAAGCCGCTAGTCATCATAGCGCTAATAGTGGTAGCTGTAATAGTGGTTGCAGCAGCCTACCAGCTGGTTCAAGCCTCCATGCAGATGCCGGCAGCTGAAAACCTGAAAATAGAAGGAATAAAGGTGAACAGGAAAGCCGACACGATGACAGGAATTGTTGTGAAAAACGTCGGCTCGAAGCCGGAGAGCATTGTTAAGGTTACGGTGATAAGAGTTCAATCCCGCCTTGCAATCTTCACCAAGGATCTTCCAACCCCCGTCGTGGTGAACCCTGGAGAAACAGGAATCGTGAGGGTTTCATGCGAGCTAGATCACTACTACCGGAAGGAGGGCTGCGACTACAAGGTTCTGCTTGTCACCAGCGAAGGTAAGGCAGCTGACTACGTCTTCGGCTACCCCATGACCGTGGAGGAGCTGGGGTATGCCAGAGAATAGCCTGAGATGCTCTTGGGGAGTCCGCCTTGAAAACCGTTAAGCCCTCGGTTAGAAGGGAGCTCTATAAGATTTTAGTAGCAGAGGTTCTGGTAATCCTAGGTATGATCCTGACTTCAACAGCCTACTACGTTTCACAGGTTTCCCTACATTTGCCGGAAGCCGAAAGCCTGCAGATTTCAGGTGTGAAAATACATAAAAGACCACTTGTCCTGACAGGAGTATATGTGGCTAACGCAGACGGGGAAGCTGTAAGCCTGTCAAAGGTCTACCTGATTAAGGTTGAATCGAAGAAAGTGATTTTTTCAGTAAGCTTCTTTCCATACCTAAAGCTACCACCCAGAGAAATTAGGTTTCTAAGCTTTACATGTCCTTTAGACCCTAGAGGAGCAGACTACAAGGTCATAGTAGTAACCGAAGAGGAGAAAGCTGCAAAATATGTTTTCGGCTACCCCCCTAAACGTGGGGGGGCGTTTGGTTCTCGAGAAGCTGAAATTGGATATGTTCCAGCTACAACCTACGCACTCTTTGAAGAGGAAGGTTTGGGTTGAAGCTTCAGCTCTGGAGAATGCTGCTGTTTTCCACAGCAGCTGTTCTTTTTCTTACAGCTGGCTTCACCTACTATGACACATACGTGGTTCCCCGCTGCGAAGTCTGCGGGATGTCGACTATTTACGGCTGGAGGGATGTGTTAACCCCAGATGGAGTACACCATGTAAGCTGCTGTCCCTTATGCACGTTTCTTCTTGTTCACAAGTATTCCAGCTTCCATGTGGAAACGGTTTGCGACTACTGTGGAAGAGAGATCACGATCGATGTTGAAAACGGTGTTCTTAAGAAGGTAGACCCCCCTACAGCCTATCTAATTTTAGCCGGTTCAGGGCAGCGCAAACAGAGTAAGATCGCCTGCTCCGAGGAATGTAAAGACAAGCTTCTTATGGAGGCGCCTCCGGGAAGCAAGCCTTTAACCGTAAAGGAGGCTTTCAGGATGGCTTCAGAACCCGTTAGAAAGTATCTGCTCTGGCATCCGATCACATGGCCTCTGATAATGGAGCTGACAGTGCTGGGAATCCTAACTCTGGCCGCAGGCTTCGCAGCTAGAAAGTTTCTGAAATGAACCGTTTAGGCTGCGCTCAACAGCTTTTAAAGCCTCTTGGATGCTGGCGAAGCTTTTACCGTTATGTTGATGGAAGTCTAAGAGGGCTTGGAGAAGCAGGTTTCTTTCCATCCCCCTATAGTTTCCAAAGCTAACCTTAGTTTCGGGGATAAATCCTCCCATTTCGGCTAGGCTCTTCAAGGCTTCCCAAGAACGGCTTCTCAGAAAGCCTCTCCCCTCAAATCTTCGGTCAAAAACAATGGAAGTTTTCAGTTTCACCTTTGCTAGGGCTTGCTGGTAGCTGGAGAGAAGGCTTAGCGGGCTGAGATGTCCAAAGGTGAAGAAAGGTCTCACCATGAATCTCCCACCGTTGCGCCCAGCCTCCACAGTATACCCGATGCTTCCAGTCGATGAAATCGCCAGTCTCAAAGCTTCTCTCAGGACTTCGGGGCTGGCATCTAGGAGGAAGGCTGCTGAAGGCTGTGGCCCTCCGTTACCATTCTTGTTCCGGCAGACATAGGTAGGAGAAAGAGTTAGCAAGTCTTCAACTAGCTTTCTCCTGTAAACTTGGGTGATATAGCTGTTTCCGGTTTTCCAGCGGGCAGGTTTAGCTTTTATCCCGTATATCTTGTCTAGAAGGTGCACGAAAATCTTGTGGAGTACGAGGTCTTTCCCGTAGTATCTCACGGCGTACTTGTGGGAGGAAGTTTCCGTGTAGACGGTTCCACCTGCAAGTAGCATGGTGGCAACTATCCTCTTAAATTCGACGGTAGGCCAAGGGCGGGTTAGAAGCCAGTTTAGGAAGGGCTGATGGATTAAGAGTCCGGCTAAAGGTATTAGGCTGAAGTTTATGGAGGATAGAAATAGAATTTCACGGTAGCCTTCTGGGGTTGCAGCGTACTCCCAGCTTCCAGCCAGCGTGAAATGCATCTGAAAAGCGAGAATTATAGAGAAAGCTGAACAAGCCAGAAGCAGAACCATGCCTGCATAGAAAATTTTGGGAGACCGCAATTCCCTTCCAAGAAAACTAGAGGCTAACCTGCTTAAAAGCTTATGTAAAGAAGGCCAGTTCACCTTCCAGAATGGAAGGTTGCAAGCATTTCCTCCCTTAAAGATTCAAGAACTCCCCTTCTCAGGTTTATGAATTCAGGGCTAAGCCTGTCTCTCGGCTTTCCAAGGGTCACATCGACTATGCTTTTAATTTTCGCAGGTCTGGCTGTGAGAATAACTATCCTATCTCCAATATACACGGCTTCCTCAACGTTATGGGTTACAAAAACAATGGTTTTCCTTGTTTTCTCCCAGATGTTAAGCAGTTCCCCCTGCATGAAGTTTCTGGTTTGAGCGTCAAGGGCGCCAAACGGCTCATCCATGAGAAGAATATGTGGCTCACATGCCAAAGCCCTTGCCAGAGCAGCCCTCTGCATCATCCCCCCGGAAAGCTGATGGGGGTACTTCTCCTCAAAACCGCTTAACCCCACAAGCCTAATATATTCCTCGGCTTTTCCCACAATCTCATTTCTCGACAGTTTTTTCAGCTCCAAGCCGAAAGCCACATTTCCAAGGATAGTTCTCCAAGGGAAGAGGGCGTACTCTTGGAAAACCATCGCCCTGTCAGAACCCGGCCCCATAACGGTTTTTCCATCTACCAGAACCTTCCCTGAAGTCGGTTTTTCCAGTCCGGCGATGATGCGTAGCAACGTTGTCTTCCCGCAGCCGCTTGGGCCGACGATGCAGAGGATTTCTCCCTCCCAGATGTCAAGGTCTATCCCGTCGATGGCCGTAACTGGAGGAGCTCCCTCAAACTCCTTCCTCAGTTCTCTAATTTCCACTAGGATTCTGCCCTTACTAGGTTGCAACCAAGCCTATCCTCCATGAGAGAAGTTTCCTTTCAGTAAGCTTGTATCCTCTGTCAAGCAGTAGGCCGAGCACTCCGATGGCAAGCATGTAGGATATCACTATCTCGGGGGAGTGGTAAAGCCTCGCCATTTCTATCTGATATCCAAGCCCGTAGGGTGCTACCCCGAAAAGCTCAGCAGCAACCACACACATCCAAGCTATGCCTGAGCCAACCCTAGCCCCAGTAATCACCGAGCCCATAGACGAAGGTATGATAACCTTTCTTAAGAGCACAAGACTGTTGGTAGCCCCAAGCGTCATAGCGGCCTCAATAAACTTTCTCTCCACCGATTTAACACCGTTCTGAGTGTTAAGAAGCACCGGGAAAACAGAGCCTATGAAAATGATGAAGGCCGCCGCT
>QMXU01000085.1 GCA_003662305.1 Candidatus Hecatellales archaeon | reverse complement strand
GTCTTTGGACAGAGGGTTAAGCTGGCCTGAGCCGCTGTACATGACGTTTCCATAGTTTGGAAGCAGAGTTCCCATATAGGTGTAGAGGATGTGGTCTGTGCTGTTGGTTGCAGCGTCGTAACGCTGGTAGGCGTTTCTGGGGTTAACGAGGATAGCCTGGTTTAACTCTTCAAGCGTGATAACAGTTTCAATGTACTGGCGTGGATAGCAGTCGGTAGGCCAGCCTTCAGCTCTAAGCTCAACCTCCTTCCCGCTTACCAAGTCCTCTATTACATGGCCTCCACCATAGTCTATCCCCTTGGTTTCGCTGGCGGCAGTTGCCCCGATGTAGGCGTCTACGGCTGCAAGCCCCTTGTAGACTGGAACATCGTTAAGCCAGCACCTCCACATTTTCATTGGAGGCTCGGTGTGGCCGAAGTTTAGGAAGGCTCCGGAGCTGCACATGGCTCCAAAGGTTCCTGTTGTAACCACATCAACCTCTTCAGCAGCCTTTTCTACTCCGTAGCGTTTAGCGTATTCGACGAACTCGTCTGCGGTCATAACTACGGCGTCTCCACGCTTGATTTTCTCGTTTATCTCCTCGTAGGTTCTCAGGGTTTCAGCTCCCCTAGGCTCCACTTTAACCCCTCCTAGACCGTTAAAGTTAAATTTCAGCCCTGAACGGGGCTGGGAGACGAGTAAGCCATAACATTAGCCTATTTAAGTGTTCTCCTTTTAAGCTTAAACAGGCTCAGCCAGCAGAATGTTATGCTTACACCCTATAAGTTTCACCCGGATTTCTGTTCCCACGGGTGGAGCCTGCTTTAAGCCTACGATGGTTAGACTTCTAAGCCTGTCGAGGGTTGACGCGAGAGCCTCACCCTTAAGCCATCCAGGCCCGACAATTTTAACTCGAAGCCTCTGCCCCACCCTGTAGGGGATGGGAAGCATGGCCCTACGCTGAATGGAGAAGTCCTCCCTTGAGATTACAAGCTTAACCTGGAAGCGTCTTTCAAGCCTTCTAAGCTCACCGTAGAAGCTCTTCCAGCTCTGGGCTTTCACACCTTCAGGCCTACGCCCCCTCTTATGGGCTTCATACCTTTGAATCCCTAGGGGAGGCCAGCGTTTTCCAGCTCCAATCTTCAAGGCGAACTCTATGATTTTGGGGATCTCCCCGTCGTTTAACCCTGGAACCCATACTGGCGCTATGAGCAGGTCTGTCTTCGTGTTCTGCGCCACATGCTCTGCAACGCCTAGAATCCTCTCCACCTTGTAGGAGGGTGTGCCGGACAGCTTCACGGCGAGTTCGCTGTTTAGGGCGTCGATTGAAAGGTTAAGCCTTGAAAGCCCTGCCTCCGACAGCTCCTCAGCCAGCCTTTCGCTAAGCAGGTAACCCTTACTCTGCATGGAAACCACTTTCACGCCCTGCGTTCGGCTTAAGGCTTCAACCAGCTCAACTATCTGCGGGTAGGTCAGGGGGTCTCCAACCGTGTCTATGTGGGCCTCCAAGCCGCTGCCTTTGAAGGCTGCCACCTCCCTGAAAGCCTCAACAAGATATTCTAGTTCCACCAGGTACTCGGTCTGCCTTCGCCTGGATTTTGGCCCGGCATCCGTGGAGCAGAAAACGCAGGAAAGAGGGCAGAGGCTTGAAGGTCTAACCTGAATCAGGTTTGTACCCCTATCTATAAGGCCGAAGGCTAAGCAGCCAACCAGCGGAACCTCTCTTCCAATCTTAAAAAGAGGTTTAACCAATCTTTTAGCCCTGTTAGTTCCATCATAGGAGAGGTTTTACCATAAAGTTTACTTCAACCTGAAAGAGCCTTCCAGCTGAAGCCCAAACTTCTAATGCCTTTACGTTTCTCCTTCCACACGGTCTGCAAGCAGATTTTTCAGGTTTCCACCAGTTCACTGGGGATGTTACCCCTCCTCAAGACTTATCCACGGCCGCATGCCTTGTATGCGCTTCAGCCACAAGCTGGCCGTTGGACTTACGGTATATGTTGTATTTTATGGTTAAATGGCTGGGTTGAACGTCCTCTAGTTCAGGTTTCACCTCTAAGATTTCTCCGAAGCGGGTTGAAGCCAGATATCTGCATTCAGCTTTGGTTATGGGTAGGGAAACGCTGAAAACTTCTATGGCTTTAGGTCTAACACCAGGCTTAGGCATGGCTTTCCTTCTTACTGCAGCCTCCATAAGCTCTTCAAAGGCTTCAGAGACAAACCTGAAGTAGCTTAAGAAGTGGGTTACGCCCAGGGGGTCGAAGTCGTAGCTTCTAACCTTAACCTCGATTTTCACAGACAGCACCTCCAAAACTTCTCATCTCTCCCAGCGTTATAAAGGTAAATTAGAATTACATCATGTTAAAGACAAAGCTGAAGAGTTAAGCATGAAGGCAGAAATTAATACAAGCCAGAACAGGGGAAGCCCGATTCAAGCTCTTTTTGGAGCCCCGGGCGGGATTTGAACCCGCGACCTGCGGCTTACGAGGCCGCCGCTATAACCGCTAAGCTACCGGGGCGTTATCCCTTTTTGAATAGCCTCTTTGAAGGTTAATATGGTTTAGCGTCCTGCTCTAAAACTTTTATCCCAATAGGAGATTAGTTATAGTGAAGCCGGGGTGGCTCAGCCTGGTTAGATAGCCAGCCTCCGAAGCCGCATGGGCTAGACCAGAGCGCCGGACACTCAACCTTTAAGGCGTGAGAGGGTGAAACTCATAATCCGGAGGTCGCGGGTTCGAAACCCGCCCCCGGCACCATACTAAAAGTTCGAAGCCTTACAAGAAAATTCTCTAACATGATATGCTTGCCAGGTCTTGGGTTTACTGGTCTAAATCTTCTTAAAAAGCCTCTGAACGCCAAGATGTTAGAGCTATTTTTGTCTCCGTCTTTTAAAGGTTTTTATAGTAATATTTTTATCGGGAGAAGTGTATAGTTTGGGGGTTGTTATGTCCATTTCTTTTGATATCGGCCGTTTTCTTGTTCGACCAGGTAGGAAGCTTTACGGTTTTCTTGTTAGGTCAAGGGTTAAGCCTGGCGCTGTAGCCGAGATTGCGTCTATCCCAGCCAGATACAACATAACGATTCTGCATCTCGCCTTTTCCCGAACTCAAAGCTCTGAGAAGCCCATAACCGCCCTAGCCTTCCTAGACTTCACCGACTCTGACATTTCACCTGAAAAGCTGGCAGAAGAAGTGGGAAAACTTGAATTTGTAGAGGAGGTTAAAATCATTAAGCCTAAGGTTGAAGGCTTCATAGCTGACACCGCTTCCTTTCCTCTAATGGTCAGCGCATCTAGGGCGATTATTTTCAGCGAGGAGGGGCTGAAAGGTTTAATAGTCGACTTAAGAGAGCGTATTGGTTCTGGAGCTGAAGCCATCCTCTACTTTTCAGGATTTGAGGTTGGGCGTGAATTAGCTAAAAAATATTTTGGGGTAAGCGAACTTCTAGGAATAAAAGGTCTCCGGGAGAAAATTATTTTTGCTGCCGACGTGTTCATGTCTGTGGGCTACGGAATACTGGAGATTCTCAAATTCGAGGAAAACCCGCCCTATGCCCTGTTAAGGATTCACCGGTGCATGGAATGCGAGCTGGGGCGAAACGCTGGAAAGCCCTTCAGCCACTTCATTCGAGGCATCCTTGCAGGCTTCAACTCGCAAATCTTAGGCGTAAAAATGTTTGCCAGGGAAACCAAGTGCATAGCTAAAGGAGACCCATACTGCGAATTTGAGGTTACACCAGATAGGCAAAAATTGATTTGAAATGTTGGGACTAGTAGGCAGGTGAAGAAACCCTCAGATATCTCCGGGTTGGCGGCTTTTTTGTTAAATAAATGCTGGGGGTTAGAGAAGCCTTTTCTCTCCTTCAATCTTTTTAAGGTCTGTAATGTCTTGGGTAACCTCTAGACATCCCAGATATTTCCCTTGACCGTCGCGGACGGCGAAGTATCTTATGTACACTAACCTTCCATGGTGGTTTATCCAGAACTCAGCCACATCTCTGCTTCCATTCTTGAACTCCTCTAGGATCCTGTTTACTACGTGAAGGCTTTTCTGCGGGTGGCATTGCTGAACCTTCCTCCCTATGACAGCCTTAGTTCTCGGGAAAATCCTCTCCTTCGAACGGCTGAAATAGCGGACCGTATCGCTGCTGTCCACGAAGGTTAAATCCACGGGAAGCGTGTTTAAGACTGCTTCAACCTCTTCCACCGTTAGGCTTCCCGTCTCAAAGGAAACCTCTTTTCTCTCCATTCAGATTCACACCCTAAATTCTTTTAAACCGGTTAAGATGATATGCTGCATCATCCTTTAAAACAGCTTTTACAAGGCCGGGGTAAGGCTGAGGATTAAAACGGCCCGCTTCTAAGGTTTAGAGCAGGCTAAAAGACGCCTTCCTGTAGGGTTCGCCTGACTGTTTTGCGGCTTCAGCCTGGTTGCCGTAGGCTTCTCCTACACGGGCTAGGTTGATGTTGATTTTCTCCAGCATTTCAGGGTTATCCCTTAAGATTTCAGCTGCCTCCCTTAGGCTGAGAAAGCATCCGTTGCAGAGCGTAAGCAGGCTGCCGTCTAGCTTTTCTTTTACTGAAAAGAAACGTTAAGAAGGAGAGAAACCCTAGGAGAACTCTGGGTGTAAAACCCGTGGGCAAGGACACGTTTAAAGTTAAGATTCTCGACTTTAAAACTCTCAAGGAAGATTTCAACGAGTATGAGCTTGAAGACGGGTCGAGGGTTAAGGTTAAGGT